>NZ_MCUF01000058.1:0-95046 GCF_002873615.1 Shewanella sp. 10N.286.51.B7 | reverse complement strand
TCTAAGTACTAAATCTAAGTGCTAAACCTAAACGCTCAGTCTTAATAACTTATGCTTGAGTATCTACGCTTGGTCCGCCTTGCGAAACCATAACCATAGCCGGACGCAATAAACGTGCGTTCAAGGTATAACCTTTTTGCATCACTAGCATCACTGTGTCTTTCGGGTATTCAGCACTTGGTTGCATACCAATAGCCTGATGATGCTCAGGATTAAATGCATCACCTAGTGGATTAACTTGTACCACGCCAAATTTCTCAACAGAACTTAAGAAACCTTTCATGGTTAAATCAACACCTTCAACAATCGCTTTCGTTGCTTCATCTTCAGGATTAACACCCGTTAACGCGCGTTCCATGTTGTCTAACACAGGTAAAAGCTCGTTCACAAACTTCTCTAAAGCGAAAGCACGTGCTTTTTCAACGTCTTTAGCGGCGCGAGTACGGATATTCGCCGTCTCTGCTGCTGCGCGAATTTCAACATCTTTACGTTCAGCTAATGCTGCTTGTGACTCTGCAAGTTGTTGTTCTAATGCTTCAATTTTAAGATTAGCTTGAGTTAACTCATCAACTTCTTGTGTTGCTTCAGCTTCAACTTCTGTTTCAATTTCAGTGGTTGCTTCTGCATCAATTACTTCTTGATCTACTTTATTCGACTCGTTGCTCATTTTCACTCCAGCTAAAAATGCTTTGTTTCTGATTACTATGGGCATATTATGGGGATCAATTTCGTTGTTTCAAGCCTTTGAGCAAATCAAATACTAATATGACCAAAAAGTTTCAAACAATTGGCCTTATCGGCAAACCACATCACCAAGGAACAAACCTCACTTTGAAGCGTTTGCATCATTGGTTGTCTATGCAAGGCTTCGAGATATTAGCCGAAGAACGTGTCGCTTCTGAACTCAAAGTTGATATTGAATCCGTTGATTTAACTGAATTAGGTGAGCGCTGCGACTTGGCAATTGTTGTCGGTGGTGACGGTAATATGTTAGGTGCTGCAAGAGTACTAGCAAGATTTGATATTGCAGTTATTGGAGTTAACCGTGGCAATCTAGGTTTTTTGACTGATTTACCCCCAGATAATTTTGAAGAATCCTTATCTAAAGTGTTAGATGGTCAATACGATACTGAATACCGTTTTTTACTCGAAGCTGAAGTACATCGTCATGGCATGCTTAAAGCCAGCAATACCGCTGTTAATGAAGCCGTATTGCATCCAGGTAAAGTGGCGCACATGATCCAGTTTGAGGTCTATATTGACGACCAGTTCATGTATAGCCAACGTGCTGACGGAATGATTGTTTCAACCCCTACAGGTTCAACAGCTTACTCATTGTCAGCTGGCGGCTCTATTTTGACCCCAAACCTTCAAGCTCTTATTTTAGTGCCAATGTTTCCACATACATTGTCTTGCAGGCCTATTGTTGTCGATGCGAGTAGTACGATCAAGCTAGTGGTATCACCTGATAACGGTGAAAACTTAGAAGTCAGTTGTGACGGCCATGTGCACTTATCTGTACTGCCAGGTGATGAAATACTGATTAGTCGAAGTGAAGACAGATTAAGAATGATCCACCCGAAAGGCCATAATTACTTTAACGTGTTACGTGCAAAGTTGGGCTGGGGCAGCAAACTGTTTTAATCGATAGCGAGAAGTCACTGTTAGAAAGTGAGGTATCGATAATGGCCATGAGATTAACCTATATGGTTTATCTCATGGTTAACAACCTTAAGGTGAATAGCCTTAAGCTTAAGGTCTAAAGCATCATCGGCATTAGCCTAATGACTTAACAACTCATCAAATAAGCAAGCCTGCAGCGACTCACTGAGCTTTGTGCCAGCCAATGGTTCCAATGCTATGATTTCTATTCGCGAATCCATAGCTTCATCCAACTCCATCACAGACAGTTTGCCATCAACCATATTAAAACCCGCGATACCCTCTTCAGTTATCATCACGGCTTTCAGTCGAACAATATCTTCAGCAATGAGTTGGTTAATCCAATCAATTAATTTATCAAAATCAAAACACAATCTAGGCTCAAATATCCAGCCCACACTATAAGCACCCTCACCTTGATTCTCTCTCATCCAGTAGCCTTGCTGATTAAACTCAACAGCCTGAGCTTCGTTCTCTTTATCCGTTTCTGGAGCGAAGCCTTGGCCCATGCTTTGACTGGCACCAAGACCAAAGCCTATTGAAAAAATAGAACTTGTTTGGCTAGTCAAAGCAGGTTTTATCGAACGAGCGAAACTAGCACTTTGTTGCACCTTTTGTAACAGAGCTCGAGGCTGATTAAGTGACTCAAAGACTCGCGCAACCGCATTGTCATTCGTTGAATGAATCACTGATTTGGTATGGTTGAACTGCGATAAGAAATGCTCAAGGTTTACAAGCTCTTGTTGCTGATATAAATCCACTTTACTGGCATACACAAGATCAGCAATTTGGATTTGCTGGTTGAAGTTGTCATTTTCACTGTAGCGCTCATCTTGTATTTTACGTGCATCAACCACACATACTGTCTGGTTCACGTTCAGTACTTGTTGATTAAACTCATTAGTGAGCACTTTTAAAATTTCAGCTGGATGCCCCAACCCCGTTGGCTCAATGAATAAACGGTCTGGTTTAGCTTTTTGAATAAGCTGGTTAATCGCAACTTGAGTCGGAATACCCGCTGCACAGCATAAGCAACCACCAGCAACTTCTTTAATGACAATTTGCTTTGATGCATTTTTGCCACCAATTAAACCTGCATCAATACCAATTTCTCCAAACTCATTCACCAATACAGCCCATGTTTCATTTTCAGGCTTCAACTTAAGCAGTGACAAAATAAGGCTGGTTTTACCGGCGCCTAAAAAGCCGGTAATAATATTAGTATTAATGGGTTTAAGGATCACTCTGATTCTTCCTTGTCAGCTTGTAATGAGGTGCTGTGGTGAGTTAAACGTTACTTCGCTTTTTTGGCGTATTTACCTTGCCTAGTTGGCTTTGATTTATCATTACCACGCGGGCCATTAGCTCTTTTATGTTTGAAGGACTTTTTAGGTTTTTCCGCTTCCACCTCACGATACCTTGCAGGTAATGGCGCGCCCGCTTCATAACCAGGCTGTATCTGAACATCTATTTGAGTATTAATTAAAGACTCAATGTCACTTAATAAATCCATTTCATTTTGGGCAACTAATGATATCGCTTGACCCGTTAAGCCTGCACGGCCTGTACGGCCAATACGATGCACATAATCTTCAGGCTCTGGTGGCAACTCAAAATTAATCACTAATGGCAGTGCTTCGATATCCAAGCCTCTTGCTGCTAAATCGGTAGCAATCATGACCCTAAGTTTGCCCGATTTAAACTCTTCTAGTGCTCTGTTACGCGCCCCCTGAGTTTTGTCACCATGAAAAACCGCTGCTTTTATGCCATCTAACTTAAATTCTTTAAGTAAGTGCTCTGCCGTTTCTTTTAGGCTGGTAAATACCATCACTTGCTGCCAGTTATTACGGCCAATCAGCTCTGATAACAACTCAGCTTTACGTCTTTTGTCCACCTGAAATACAGATTGTGACACCGTTTCAGCCGTTGTTTGATTTGATACATGAACAAACTCAGGTTCATTAAGCATTTTTGCAGCTAAGCTTTTCACCGCTTCTGAATAGGTAGCCGAAAACATCAATGTTTGATGCTGGCGATTCACTAATCGCTTCACCTTTTCGATATCTTTAACAAACCCCAAATCCAACATGCGATCTGCTTCATCAATGACTAAATGTGTGACAAACGATAAATCCAAATCATGTTGACCAATGACGTCAAAAAGTCGACCTGGTGTCGCCACTAAAATATCAACACCTTTAGCTAACGCTTTACGTTGAGGATTGATACTTGCCCCGCCATAAACAGCCACGCTTTCAAAAGGTAAGAACTGCGCATAATTAACAATATTCTGTTCTATTTGAATCGCAAGTTCGCGTGTTGGGGTCATGATTAATACCCTAAGACGTTGCCAAGCAGTTTTATTGTCTTGGTCATCAAGCTGTTGCTCTAACAGTGATAAGAGCGGTAATGAGAAAGCTGCCGTCTTACCTGTACCTGTTTGGGCACTGGCTAAGATGTCTTTTCCATCAATGGCCAACGGCATCACAACTTGCTGTACAGGTGTCATGCTGTCATAACCACAAGCCTTTACTGCATCTAAAATAGGCTGTGAAAAGCCAATTGAATCAAAAGTCATATTTTTCTCTAATTTACACTACCAATAATGGCGTCATTGTAACGGCTATGGCCTAATTTGGCGATTTATTCACAGGCTTTATATTGTGATAAAGCTAATAACGCCATCGCAGAATTACACTTCATGGTTTGTTTATGTTGGGGGCTCATACTTTAAAAATCAGATATCAAAGTAACAGTTTGTATCTTTGGCTTTTTTCTGTTGCTTTCAATAAACCATTTGAGCAACATAAGTGCTACAAAAACAAAACAAACAAAGGCCAAAAATGAAGTTGTTGTACCCTCTAGCATTCGCACTCACGTTATCCGCTTGTGGCGGCAGTTCTGATTCAAGCTCTCCAGAACCAGTAGATCCTGTCCCGCCAGTTGAAGAGGCTGAATTACAAGCTGACATTTGCTATCTAATGTCAACGACATTAGGCGATATCACCTTAGCGATTGATACCACTAATACACCAATTACTGGCGAAAACTTCAAAAGTTATGTTGATGAGGAATATTACAGCGGCACCATTTTTCACCGCGTAATATACAACTTTGTATCCCAAGCTGGTGGATTTACCTCTGGGCTTGTTGCCAAGCCAGGCAATGATCCTATTGAGCTTGAAAGTAACACTGGATTAACCAATGCTCGCGGCACCATTGCGATGGCGAGAACGAATGTAGCCAATTCAGCGACCTCACAGTTTTACATCAACGCTTTAGACAATCCTCAACTTGATTACAGCAGCAGTAGCGCACCAGGGTATGCAGTATTTGGTCAAGTCGTCGCGGGAATGGAAGTAGTTGATCAAATCAATATTACTGATACAAGTGGAAATGACGTTCCCGATACCGAAATCATCATTAATAGCGTCACCGAATCGACTTGCCCTCAAGTGTAAACGTATTTTTTCTATAAAAAAATAGCGTTCAAACAGTCTTTAATGCCTATAACTAATTTAGTTATAGGCATTTTTAATTTTCAGTTCAAATATGCTCTAGATCAAACCTAAACAGTAAAATCTGCGCCAAATCCCTCTTTGGTATTAAAACTACAAAACCGAACAAAACAAGTATGAATATATGATTTTCATCACAAACTGCAGCGCATTTGGTTGTTACTTTAACAACAGAAAAGAATTTTATATTTATTAATTTTAAGTACTAACGAGGTTTATCATGGCTACAAAATTTTTTATTCCAAGTGTCAATGTTATCGGTCAAGGTGGTGTAGATGAGGCCATTAATGACATTAAAACCTTAGGTTTTAAACGTGCATTAATCGTAACAGATACGCCTTTAGTCAAGATTGGCTTAGTCGAAAAAGTCACTAGTAAGTTAATTGAAAATGACATTGCTGTATTTGTATTTGATGGGGTACAACCTAACCCAACAACGGCCAATGTTGAAGCAGGCTTAAGTCTGTTAAAAGCACACGAATGTGACTTCGTTATTTCATTAGGCGGAGGCTCTCCTCATGACTGCGCCAAAGGCATCGCGTTAGTAGCCACCAATGGCGGTAATATCTGCGACTATGAAGGTTTAGACATGTCAGCTAAGCCACAAATGCCACTTGTTGCAATAAATACCACTGCCGGTACAGCAAGTGAGATGACGCGTTTTTGTATCATCACAGATGAAAAACGTCATATTAAAATGGCGATCGTCGATAAAAATACCACACCAATTTTATCAGTAAACGATCCTGAGTTAATGATTGAAAAGCCTGCTGCATTGACTGCTGCAACGGGAATGGATGCACTAACCCATGCGATTGAAGCCTACGTATCTATCGCTGCAACCCCAATCACCGATGCTTGCGCGATAAAGGCCATTGAATTAATTCAAGCAAACCTTATCAACGCTGTTGAACAAGGTGACAATATTGATGCCCGCGAACAAATGGCTTATGCACAATTTTTAGCTGGTATGGCATTTAATAATGCAAGTCTAGGCTATGTTCACGCCATGGCGCATCAGTTAGGCGGTTTTTACGATTTACCACATGGCGTTTGTAATGCGCTGTTACTGCCGCATGTACAAGCCTATAACGCTAAAATTGTGCCAGCTAAACTTAAAGATATTGGTAAAGCAATGGGAGTCGATGTTGCCCAGTTAACTGATGAGCAAGGCGCTGAAGCTGCAATTGATGCCATTCGAACCTTGTCTGTCGCAGTAAATATTCCAGCTAACTTGACTGAACTTGGCGTTAATCCAGAAGATATTCCAGTCCTTGCTGACAATGCGTTAAAAGATGCTTGTGGCTTTACCAATCCTAAACAAGCTACCCATGCTGAAATTTGCGAAATATTTACCAACGCACTATAAATAAGCAATAAGAGTCGCTTTCAAAAAATTTGTGAAATAGACAAATGTAAAAGTGACTAAATGTGAAAGTGACTAAAATTGTAAGTATTGCGTAATTGCATGAATTGGAAATGGCTATGCACATTTTATTCTACATGTGCATAGTGACCATTGTCTGTCTGTGATTTCGCGAATATTGAAATGCTTGTTTTGCTCTTATGTTTATAGCTCTTCTATGAATCACTCTTATGTGAATCACTCTTATGAGAATGACACTTACGTGAATGGCTCTCAAATGCTTGTCATTTTTAAAATGAGATATTATTGATTTTGTCATTATTACGGTTTGAAGCAAGCTAGGATAATCGAGAAATATTCATTTTGAGCATTATTTAGACAATGAAATACCCAACTATTTACAATACAAGCAGCCTTCACAAAACAAATTAAGCCACTGATATAATTGAACAAAAAAAGTTAACAACATAACATTTGTTAACTAGATCTAACTTCTACAAATAACCATTGACCAAAGTTAAATTAGCGGTCTATGATGAATTACATTCTTAAAAAAGTAGGTAAGCTATGACAGCAATCACTCACGTGTATAACTACACGGTAAGATGTCCTCATTACAAAGAAAATGAACAACCAGCAAGCTGGTTGAATCATGTCGAAGTCAATCAATCTAGTGAAATCGCATTAAACAGAATCACAAAGTGGCATGATGAGCCAGGCACCAAAGCTTTTAAAAATGGCGAATTCATTGTAAGAAAATCTAATACTGATGATACTTACTACGCTATGCAAAGCGATCGAATGTTCAATAATGCTCACTCCTTAGTTACGTTTAAAGTATTCTTAGATAAATGTTGTCAGGATGCTGATCCTGAAAAAATTATTGCTCATCTAGTTGAAGACTATAATGGTCGCCTTGCTAAAGCACAGGCATAACCTCTTCCATATACTGAATGACTAGAGCATAAAGCCTAAATCGATGCTGTAGTATCCATACCGACAAGTTTTTACTTGTCGGTTTGTTTTTGTAACATCCAATCCTGAATCATGTAAAAAGTGATCAATTTCGCATTTCTAAATTCTATTTTAATATTCGGTCACACTTTAACAATCTCAAAATGACATATTGTGACTGTTTAATATATAAACATCTCCATATAACTCTGAATCGCCACATAACATCAAATCCAGCTTCAGCTGAGTCAACTTACTGATGTATTTTTTAGTACTAACACTTTAATTACTTTTAGTGCAAACAGAATGGTTTCCTTTAGTGCAAGCACTATGGTTGTTGATTTTTTCGAGCGCATTAGCCACTTAAATCAAAACCACACTCAACGATGTATCCAGCCAATAATAGTTGACTATTTCAATAGAAGCCGAGTCAGAACTCGGTTTTAGTTCTTGGTATCAGAGTTTGCCCATTTTATTTTTAACCTTAAGTAAGGAGCATCAAGCGATGCAAGCAGTTCCAAATATCGTCATTATTGGCGGCGGCGCAGGTGGCATGGAAATCGCCACTAAGTTAGGCCGTAAAGTAGGTAAAAAAGGCAAAGCAAAAGTCACTTTAGTTGATTGCGCAGAAAGCCATGTTTGGAAACCATTGCTCCATGAAGTGGCAACTGGCGCGCTGGATATTGGTTTAGATGCGATAAGCTATCGCGGTCACGCATCTGATCACGGTTATCATTTTCAGCAAGGCGCAATGATTGATATTGACCGTGAAAACAAGCATATCATTCTTGCACCGATTAATGATGAAGACGGTCAAGAGCTACTGCCTGCTCGTAAAATCCCTTACGATTACGCTGTCATCGCCATTGGTAGTGTCGCAAATGACTTTAAAATCCCAGGTGTTAAAGAGCATAGTTTGTTCTTAGATAACACCGAGCAAGCGATGTCTATTCGTAAGATTCTCCTGAATAAATTCATGCGCTATGCCAGTCATCACCAATTGGATGAAAAGATTAAAATTGCAGTCGTGGGTGCGGGCGCAACTGGCGTAGAAATGTCAGCTGAAATGCACCACGCTGTAGAACAGCTCAGTGGCTTTGGCTATAAAATTGATACTAGTTTACTCGAAGTCACGTTAATTGAAGCTGATGAACGTATTCTGCCTAAAGTTGATAAAGTAGAAATTTCAAACTCTGTCACCCGTGAGCTTAAGCAACTGGGTGTTAATGTGATGACAAATACCCGTATCACAGAAGTTAGCCCTGAAGGACTTACCACCACAAGCGGTAATCTAATACCGTCTGACATGGTTATTTGGTCAACAGGGGTAAAAGCACCTGACTTTTTAAATAATATTGGTGGCCTTGAAAGCAACCAAATCAATCAAGTCATGGTTAAGCAAAATATGCAAACGACCCTTGATGATAATATTTTCTCCATTGGCGACTGCGCTGCATGTCCACAAGCTGACGGAAGCTGGGTGCCACCTCGTGGTCAATCAGCAAGACAAATGGCATTGATGACAGCAGATAATATTATCTTGATGCTTGAAGGCAAAGCACCAGCCAATGAGTACGTTTATAAAGATTTGGGCTCTTTAGTTAATTTATCTAAATTCCATACTGTAGGTAACTTAATGTCATTCATGGGAGGCGGTGTACTAGTAGAAGGTAAGATTGCGCGCTTTGTATATACTTCACTTTACCGTCGTCATTTGATTGAATTACATGGCGTAGTCAAAGGCACATTAATGATGCTAGCAAAAGGAATTGGACGCATTATTCATCCACATTTAAAACTACATTAAGCGTCAATGTGCATCTAAAATGAAAAAGCCAGCTTCAAACTTGTTGAAGCTGGCTTTTTATTTAGCTATACCAGTGTTTAGCAATGCTCAAGCGTTAATACTTTTTACATCCTTGATTAAGCAGCATTCGCTCTAACACCATGAGGTACAGGTAACCCTCTTTCGTTAATATTAACAAACACCACCTTATCAACAAAAGCCACTGGTGCATTATTAAAGCTATTTCGCACTTTACAACGTAACGTGATAGAACTTTGCCCTAGGCTTATCACTTCCATTCCAAATTCAATTACATCGCCAAGCTTTGCTGGACTCATAAAATTAATCTCAGAAACTAGTTTGGCCATTAGCAATTTACTGTGCATTTCACAGCGTGCAAAAAGAGATGTTTCTTCATTTAGCCAATTCAATAACTGGCCACAACAAAGATTTTTTTCAGAATTTAAATCAATAGGTTTTACAATATGACGGCTTGAATATTCCATTATATTGATCCTTACATTATGAATACCTCGAAAGAGGTAGCAAAAACAAAGCCAACATAGAAAGTCATTGAAAAATAAGCACAAATTAATTTACGGAGAGAAATGTAGAAGAATGACCTAACCAGAATACGGCAACAACTCAACTGAATGCACCAATTAAAAGCACGATGCAGCTTTCCTGCTAACATCGCACAAATAAGATACAAGGCTCTTTTAACGTGACATTACTGAACTGTTACTTGAGGAAGACATTTTTTTAGCACATCAACAAATGTCAGTACTTCCTGTCGACTGATATCTTTATGAGTGACAAAACGAAGTGAATAGGTCGCGCTAATTAATATGCCCTGCTGAGATAGTAATAAACTTAAATGATTAACATCAAAACGCTTATCTAATTCAGCAAACACCATATTTGTTTGAACTTGGCTAACATCAACACTAAACTCGGGCATTGCCATTAAGTGTTGAGCAAGCAGCGCTGCATTATCATGATCTTCAGCCAATCTTCCAACTTGATCAGTAATGGCCAGTTCTGCTGCAGCAGCGATAATGCCAGCTTGACGCATACCACCACCCAACATTTTACGCCAACGAACCGCTTTGTTAATTAAACGCTCATCACCCAATAAAATTGAACCAATAGGCGCAGCTAAGCCTTTTGATAAACAAATCGACACTGAATCAAAATATTGGGTAATTTCACTGATCTGCACATTTTGAGCTACGGCAGCATTTGCCACTCGAGCTCCGTCTAAATGTATTTTCAAACCGCGATTAAAGGCTAATGCCTGAGCATCTGCTAAGTATTGCTGCGGTAACACTTTACCACCAATAGTATTTTCAATGCTTAATAAACGCGTATGGGCAAAATGAACATCATCTGGTTTAATCGCAGCTTCGATATCTGCCAGTAAAATGCTGCCGTCAGCCTGATTATTAAGTGGCTGAGGTTGAATACTTCCAAGCACGGCTGCCCCACCACCTTCAAACTTATAATTATGGGCTTGCTGGCCACACAAGTACTCGTCTCCGCGCTCACAATGACTCATCAAGGCCAATAAGTTTGCTTGAGTACCCGAGCTGACAAATAAGGCGCTATCGAAACCAAATCGTTCTGCGGCCATATCCTGTAAACGATTAACGGTAGGATCATCGCCATAAACATCATCACCGACTTCAGCTTGAGCCATGGCTTTTCGCATCGCATCAGTTGGTTTTGTCACAGTATCACTTCGAAAATCTATCATGTTTATACTCAACTACATCAAGCTCGTTTAAAAGCAGTTTAAATTTATAAGAAAGCCATTCTACCTTAAAAAATATTACCCGCGTTGAGTTAAATTTCGCAAACAAAAAAGCCAGCATTTAATGCTGGCTTTTCTTCCGCTCATTCAATATTACTGAGCTGGCATATTTTTAATTTGTAGATCCATTTGCGGGAATGGAATCTCAATGTTAGCAGCATCTAGAGCATTCTTAATCTGCTCTAGTAACTCAAAATGAGCTGGCCAGTAATCGGCAGTGTTAACCCATGGACGAACCACAAAGTTAATAGAACAATCTGCTAGTTCACCTAGTGCAACAGTGTATGCAGGATCTTTAAGAACGTATTGATTATTGTCTAATACAGAAGAGATAACTTTCTTGGTTGCTGCTATATCTGAGGTGTAACCCACACCGATAACTAAATCAACTCGACGTGTTTCTTTAGTCGAGTAATTAGTAATAGTGCCATCCATCATCGCTGAGTTTGGAGCAATAATGGTCTTGTTATCGCCTGTGCGAAGTTTAGTAGAGAAAATAGTAATTTCTTCAATCACTCCTGCTACACCAGCGGCTTCAACAAAATCACCTACACGACAAGGGCGGAAGATAACCATCAACACACCAGCTGCAAAATTTGACAATGAACCTTGAAGCGCCAAACCAACAGCAAGACCAGCAGCACCAATAACAGCGACCAGAGATGCAGTTTGAACGCCTATCTGCCCTAAAGTTGCAATGATGGTAAATACAAACACCAATCCCCAAACTAAATTGCCGACAAAAGATGCCACTGTTTCATCAATCTTACGACCGACCATCACTTTCGTGGTTAATTTTTTAGCCACGTTTGATAAATATTTACCAATAATAAATATCACAATTGCCATAACGACTTTCAAGCCGTACGTCACGATAAACTCAGGGGCTTGAGCCATCAAACCTTCAATATTTTCCATTGTCTTACTCCCTTAATAAAAATTATTTTTCTACTTTAAATTCTACACGTCTATTTAATTGTCTTTGTTGAGCCGTTTTATTGTCAGCCACGGGTTCGAGGCTGCCCTTTCCCTGCACTGCTAGCGAGCTAGGCTCAAAAGCAAATTCGTCCACTAACACTTTTTTTACTGACTCAGCTCTTTGTAATGACAGGTTCAAATTAGTTTGCTCAGATCCAATATCATCCGTATGACCAACTAATAGAAGCCCTTTACCTTTTTGTAAAATAGGTATCATTTGCTTTATCGCTGCCAACTGAGTTGGTAGAACATTTGCCTGAGCAAAGTCAAAATACACTTTAAGTGAGCTATTTTGCGCCGAATTTTGTTCAATTGGATTATTGGCAATTGCTAGTTCAGTGACGTCTTGGCACCCATTAGCTAACACCAATACCCCTAGAGGTGTATCCGGACAAGCATCTTTTTTATCTGGCACACCATCTCTATCAGTATCTACCCATGCGTAACTGGAGCTAATAAAACTTAAACAAACGAACAAGACTAATATTTTTCGCATGATTCAGCCCCTAATTCATTAGTTTTTAACCAACATACGGTTACACAAAAGTTAATTATCTTAACCTTGATAGCTTTTAGCAGTATAAATCCAATGGGTTACATTTTATAGATTTGTTAACACTTTTGAAAGCGTTTACCAACAACTTACATGAGTATAGGTTCAATACTGAAACGCGCGAATTGATGAAGTGTGTAGAAGTCACCTATTCTCAATCGTTTATGAAAAAATCTAACCCCGACTTTACCTTGAAGGTTAACACTCACAATAAAACCCAAACCTCAACATACGTATCAACAATTTTGCGAACAAAGGTGATTTAGAGCAAGTATTTAGTTCGCCGAATACCCCACTACCATTGACTTATAAGGGCTTTAAAGGGTATATAAGGTGAGCTTTTTATGGTTTTAATGATTAAAACTGTAAAAAGACGATATTTAATATAATAAATAAACAACAAAGTGATTAATTTTATAGCAACTAAATTGAAACAATAACAGGCCACAGCCTGAAAATATCAATACGTTTAAATTAATTACCATTGCAGACAACAATTTCTGTGGCGACCTTTGTCCCGCAGGCAATCACAAGCTTAAGGTGGAAGACTAAATGAGCAATGCAAAACCACAGGGGACCATGCTTGGTCATCCCAAGGGGCTTTTCCTGCTGTTTACAACAGAACTCTGGGAAAGATTCAGTTATTACGCAATGCGCGCCATTCTGGTGCTATATCTAGTAGATAAAGTTCAAACAGAAGGTGGACACGGTCTTGGTTGGACTCAAGGTGATGCGATATCACTTTACGGTACTTTCACTGGTCTTGTATATCTAACCCCGCTTATTGGTGGTTGGTTAGCTGATGCATATCTTGGTCAACGTAAAGCGATTATGATTGGTGGTGCCTTAATGGCAGCGGGTCAATTCATTCTAGCGCTGCCTCACAGCTGGATCCCAGGTTCTGAAACCATGGTATTTTACATTGGTCTTGGTACGCTAATTATTGGTAATGGTCTATTTAAGCCAAACATCTCAACTATGGTTGGTGACTTGTATGAAGAGGGTGATCATCGTCGTGATGGCGCGTTCACTATTTTCTATATGGGTATTAACGTTGGTGCATTCCTCTCAGGTATTATCGTAGGCTCAGTCGTTGCAGCTTATGATGGTAACTTCCAAATGGGCTTCTTATGTGCAGGTATCGGTATGGTACTTTCACTTATTATCCAATTTCTTTTTGCGCAAAAGTTATTAGGCGACATTGGTCGTTACCCTGCTGCTAAGCTTGAAAAAGAAAAACAGCAAGAATTGGGTGAAGTACGTAAAGAACCTTTAACTAAAATCGAACGTGACCGTATTAAAGTCATCATGGTTATGGGTTTATTCACCATCATTTTCTGGGCTGGTTTTGAACAAGCCGGTGGTCTAATGAACTTATTCACTAACGACTTTACTGACCGCATGATTGGCGGCTGGGAAGTACCAACGACTTGGTTCCAGTCTCTTAACGCAATGTTCATTGTAATTTTTGCTCCTGTTATCGCATCTATTTGGATTCGACTTGGCAAAAATGAACCTAACTCGCCAGTTAAGTTTGCACTCGGTTTAGTGCTGCTTGGTATTGGTTTCTTATTCATGATTGGCGCTGTACTTGAAATGGGCGGCGACGCTGATGCTAAATCAAGCATGTGGTGGCTAGTAGGTGCATACTTCTTCCATACAATGGGTGAGTTATGTTTATCTCCAATCGGCCTTTCAATGGTGACTAAATTGGCTCCACTGCGTATTGCTTCGCTAATGATGGGCGCATGGTTCCTATTCGTTGCTATTGCAAACAAAGTAGGTGGTATCGTCGGTTCATTTATCGGACATGGTGGTGAGAAAGAAGAACAATTAGCAAATGCTATGGCTATCTTCGCTGGTATTGCTATCACCTCTGCTGTATCAGGTATCATTCTTTACTTCTTGGCAGACAAGCTTGTTGACTGGATGCATGGCGCAGAAGGGCACAATGAAACTGAAGAAGAAGCATTAGCTGAAGAAATTGCAGTTACTGCTGAGCACGAAGCGATTAAACCTAGCTAATTTGTTAGATTAACGCTGACTAAAAAAACCTCGCAATTGCGAGGTTTTTTTGAATTATTGTTTGTGATTTTATCCAATACCCTATTAACGTTATCTTTGATAAGCGAATAAACCTATCAAGTACAGGCGTTTAGCCTTCAAACGAAGATAATTAAGCGAAGATAATTAAACGAATTCTAATTCAATAAAACCACCAGCAGGTAATTCTTCATCATAAAACAAACCGTCAAATTGGTTATTCATTAAGCGGTTGCGATGATGAGATATATTACTGGCGATACAAATTTTCTCATTTGGCATTAAGGTTCTAAACTGCATGCTAGGTTTATTCCACTCAACTGTACCGAGCTGTAAAGACTCTGAAATAGCAAGCGGAGCCAACCCTGTGCCATTTCTCAAATAACATCGTAAACCTCCACCAGCCTGCCCTATCGCAGCTCTGTAGTGAGTTAACTCGACAGCCACATACACAATATCTACATAGAGGTTTAAACCAGAGTTAACCATCCTGTCATTGAGATAGCTCAACATACTAAATGGTTCGACTAACGTGGTGCTCAAACCATTACGAAACAGTTTCAACTTCTGATTAACGAAGCTTCTGAGTAATACACATCCAAATGCGGCGCGATTATCTTCAGGATGAAAATGCGCCATATACATAATTAAATGGTTATCACCCACCATGGTTGAATCAATAAAATAAGCGCTGACGTCACTGTTTTTACACAAGCTATAATGGATCTGAGCGGTAGGATAACTCACATTAGACGCTGGAAATAATTGCTGTTGAACACTTTTAGCCGCTTCTGCGTTGTGTTCAAGTAGGGTAAAGTTATCTGCTAAC
The DNA here is from genome assembly GCF_002873615.1 of Shewanella sp. 10N.286.51.B7. Classification (NCBI taxonomy): domain Bacteria; kingdom Pseudomonadati; phylum Pseudomonadota; class Gammaproteobacteria; order Alteromonadales; family Shewanellaceae; genus Shewanella; species Shewanella sp. 10N.286.51.B7. The sequence goes on along the minus strand of NZ_MCUF01000058.1, from coordinate 79,544 downwards.
TCTTGATAGGATAAATCTTGGCTCATATTGGCAGCGGAGTTAATTACAGCGTGACTATCACTAAAATCGATAGCGCCTAAGTCGGTATTAGCTGGAGAGATAGCTTGTTCTATTGCTTGTTCAATAATCTTTAAATCTGCAACAGGTTTAACCAGATAATCACTCGCACCGTATCTCAGCGCTTCAACAACATCAGCCATAACATTATTGCCAGAAATAACAATCGAAGGAATTGCGGGGTTTATTTTAAGAATTTGTTTTAACATGCCAAGTCCACCAAGCCTTGGCATACTCAAATCGGCAATAACAACATCTACGGTATGTGATTGAAACTCACTCACCCCTTCGTCGCCATCACAAGCTTCGAATACAACCGCACCTTGTTGGATTAAAAAGTCAGCCAATAATTGTCTAAATACTGAATCATCTTCAACTAAAAGCACTGAGACATCTGTTAATGCCATACCACTCCTTAGGCAGCTAACTGCCGAAGACGTTGTCAGGCTTCGGCAGTGTTACTCAAGTTCTGATAGATATTCTTCGAGTAACTCATCGTCATCTTGTTTAGTTGGCACATTGCCATCATAAACTTTGTAATCCATATGTTGAAAATAAGCTTCTTTGACAAAGGTATATGGATCAAGCGCATTATCTAATAAGCGTTCTTGATCAATAGCGGAAGCACGGGAATCAAGATTCTTTAATCCCCATTTTAAAATAGATTGCCACAACAAGAACTCTGATAACGGAAAGTATAGACCATCAACCCAATCTGTCGCGAGTTCTCTTGTCACATATGGTCCAAAAAATGGTGCCATAAAATAAGGCCCGTTAGGCACGCCGTAATAGCCTAAGACTTCATTGAAATCATCCTGTTTTCTGACCATGCCCATCATGTCAGCGACATCAACAACCCCTAATAGCCCTAGTGTAGTGTTAACAGTAAAGCGTCCACCAGCATTGGCAGCCCACCCCCACTTACCTTGTAAAGCGTTATTAACTAATGAGCTAGGTTCTTCAAAATTACGTACAAAATTATTAACGCCAGACTTAACAGGTGATGGGAGATAATCATTATATCCATGAGCAATAGGGCGGAATAAATGCTTATCTAAAATAAGATAATTGAAGTCCCACATTGCACGGTTAAACCCTTCAATCGGATCCCGTGGGTCATTATAGACCATCTCTACTGCAGGCTTTTGGCTCGCTTCACTGGCAGCGATTTCTTCGGCTTGAATTGATGCAGAAAAGCAACCCAACAACAAAGAAAGTAACATCCATTTATACTTCATACATCTCTCTTTACGGGAACAATTTATGTAAACGTTTTACAATAAATATAGTACTAATACGTTTAACCCACTTTACTGAATCACTATCTAATACAGAAAATTGATTCAATGATTAACCCAAGAGCAAACCTATAAACCATAAGTTGCAAATAATAGTAATTAACCCAAAACGTTAAAGCTTGATTACTGCAAGTCGATAAAGGTTGGTATTAATCGAATTACACTCAGGAAGTCTTGTTAAGTAATTATCGCTAAGAATACTGCTGAAGCTTGATAGATCAACAATTAATTTGTAATAGAACATATTTAAAGGTGATAGTAGATTTAAAATGACATCAATGAAACTGCCAGCATCGACAGACAAACCGGCGTCTAAAACCTCAAAGTTAGACTCGCAAGCTTCTCATGTCTTAAAATCGACAGTGAATACAAATAGCAAAACTGCGCAGCTCAACTATCAAGGGACTAATTCAAATGTATCTAGCCCCGCTGAACAAACATCTGTAGCTCAATCGCCTGTTAAAGATAACTCCAGTACATTGCCAGCCAATGCAGTATTATTACCCGTTAAAATGCTTATTAATACGCCAAGCACTTCGGCCAACTTATCTAAAACGGATGATAGCTTTAACCAAAAACCTGCAATCGTCACTATCACTATTGAAGGCAATAATTTTCAATTTAAAGCCAATGAACAAATAATCAAACTGATCCAAGCGGGTGCTAAGGGGCTGTTGAGTACTGACAGTATTAGTCAGCTTCAAAACATCGTTTCTCACAAAATTAACACTTCTAGCCAGCAGCTTTCAGCTCAATTGGTATTAGTGTCTCAAGCCATCAAGTTAAATCTACCCACAGAGATTGTTAACTTAGCACAATCAAACGGGGTAACATCGCAACAACTGTTAGCATTAGCCACACGCCCTCAAGGGTACCCTTTACCTTTAGTTGAGTTAAATGCAAACAGGCTAATGTTTGAAAATGGCACGAATGTGATAGTGTCGCCTTTAACTAAACTGCCATCAGGGCTTAACCTTGCTACAGTGACTCAATTAGCAGGTCAACTTCAACTAAGCTTGAGCCCAATAAAGTTAATCGACAATGTGTCGCTAAGCCCTACAAACAATGTTCCTGTTACACAAGTTAAACCACAATTGGGTAACATGGTGTTCAGTAAACACGAGCCTGTTCAATTATTAACGCAATATTTAAAAAACCTTGAACGCATACCCTTGGTTAATGAAAAAAGCCCGTATTTAGTAGGAAATAAGCCAATTGCCAGCGAGTTGAATCGTCAATTACCACAAAATATCAATGCGCTTGTACAACAGCCTTTCACAGCTCAACGCCTTGAAAAGTTAAGCCAGCAACTTATTCAACAATTGGCACATCAAAACAATGGCCATAACAGCTTAACTAAAAGTCAGTTTAAACAATTACAAACACTGGTTAATCAAAACTTACTAAAACCCGAAAGTGTATTGGCAGAGAAACAAGTAAACGAAGTTAAGTTACTCATCTCAAAACTCAACCCAAGCCCCCTTACGTCTGAGTTACGTAAGCCTGGGGGAACAGTTAAATCACCTTTTGAGGTATTGAATCAAAACTTATCTAAAGCTGGAGCGATGCCAATACAAAAGGCAACTAGTGAAGTTCAACAAAACATAGCATCTCAACTTATAAAACTGATCCCAAGTTTGGATCTATCGCCGTTAACTGAACTTGCCAATCCTTCATTACTTAAAGCTGAACTCAAAAGTCTGACGAGTTTAAATCTGGCTCAAACCACGCCAGCTAATATCAACCTTTCTGGTGGTGCTATTACCACATTATTTCAGCTTTTACTCGGTTTTAAACTAACAGCAAACAATACATCCATAAGCCCGCGTTTACAGTCATACATGGCAAAACTGCAACAAAAGATAGCCAAGACTGCATCACTTGCGCCGCAGCTATTATCGGCTTTAGATAAAGCAGGCAGCCTTGAATCAATGGGAAAACTGGCTAGTAGCATTTCGCTTTATCAACAAAGCAGTGATGCTAACCAAAACTTAACTTGGTATTTTGCTTTACCCTATTCAATAGGGCAAAGAGACGAGCAGCTAGAAGGGAAGTTCGAAAAACAACCAGGTGAAGATAATGAAGACAAACAACAAAACTGGCGCCTGCAGCTTAAGTTTAATTTAGCCCAAGGACCTATTCTAGTTATGGCGCATAAACAAGGGGAATACTTAGACCTCACATTCACAGGCAATGACACCCAAGTATTATCTAAGGTTGAGCAATTCCAAGCCTCTTTAATGGATAAAATCCAACAAGCAGGGTTACAAGCAAGAGAAATATCGACCTTGGTTGACCATGTCCCACCCACTCTTTTACCAGGCGATCATTACTTGGTCAAAACCAATGCTTAACCAAATTGATATTTAAGGTATTTAAGATGACTGACGTAAAAAAGGCTGTAGCACTAAGTTTTGATGGTAATAGTGCACCAACGATTACAGCAACAGGCAAAGATTTGGTGGCTGAAGAAATTATCTCATTAGCTAAAGAAGCCGGGGTATATATTCATCAAGATGAGCATCTCAGTCACTTCTTACAGTTACTCGAACTCGGTGATGAAGTCCCAGAAGAGCTCTACACGTTAATTGCAGAGCTTATTGCATTTGTTTATATGCTCGATGGTAAATTCCCTGAGCAATGGAACAACTTACACCACAAAATTATCGACAAAGCCTAAACTCACCAATGTATAAGTTGCTTAAAGGCATTATTTTTTATGTAAACGAATAATTAATTCAGCTTCGGCTTTAGGTAGCTCACACTCTTGCATTAATTCTTCTATTCCAGCACCTAACCCAACCATCTTAAGCGCTCTAGAGTACATTTTTGACTGAGGGTCTTGCTGGCTTGCCTCTTCAATTAACTCTGACTGTTTACCTATTTTCTGTTCAAGCTCTACCACTCGTCGGCCTACACCAATTGTGCCACTGCGCAATTCTTGTAGTTCCTTTTTGACGGTTTCACGTTGTCGATCGTTTTCTTTAACTAATAAAGTTAACGCATCAACTTTGCTCTGAAGTTTTGTTGTCTTTTTACTAAAGAACATCCAAATGACTGCACAACTAACAACATAAACAGCGATAACAATGAGCAACTCTTGCGACATTTATTTTCCTTAGTAATACCAATTCCATCAAACGGATTTAATTTAAGGTATTAAAACACAAAAGCCAGCAAAAAATAATGCTGGCTTTCATCGACAATCAAAAATCATTATAACTGGGTAATTTCAGCCCATTCATCATCTGATAATAACTTGTCTAAATCGACCAAAATCAATAGTTCGTTATCTCGATTGCTTACACCTTGGATAAACTTAGCACTTTCTTCAGTACCGACATTTGGCGCATTATCAATCTCTGAACGGCGTAGATAAACCACTTCAGCAACACTATCGACTAAAATACCGATAACTTGTTTTTCAGCTTCAATGATCACAATTCTTGAGGAATCATCAACCTCTGCTGCATCTAATCCAAATCGTGAACGAGTATCAATGACGGTAACGACATTACCACGAAGATTAATAATACCTAGTACATATAAAGGTGCACCTGGCACTGGCGCTATTTCGGTATAACGTAACACTTCTTGAACTTGCATTACGTTAATACCATAGGTTTCATTATCTAGCTTAAATGTCACCCATTGTAGTACTACATCTTCTTTACCTGCAGCAACTGCTGCAACATTTCTTGAGTCTGTCATAAATAACCTCAGTCAATCGAATCTTGACAACCTAATCCTGCATCTAGCATTTCGATAAGCGCTTGCACGTTCAAAATACCACACATTTGTTCTTTTACTACACCAGCAAGCCAAGGGCGCTTACCAGGTTTTTCACGCCAATTTACGTGTGATTTATCTATTCTTACTGCATTCACCAAGGATTCGCATGCGAGCCCCCAGTTACTGTCTTCAAGCATCACTAGATATTGATAATCTATACTGTCAGCCAATTCTTGAGTATATTTTTCAGGCATTACCCAGCGGCAACTATCAACAACATTCACTTTCTGTTCACGTCGAGTTTGCACACCTAAAAACCAATTAGGGCGGCCAATCAAATGATTTATATGTTCTATTTTAACAATACCACCCAAACTTACCAATGGTACAGCTAGGGTTAACCCCGCAACATTGAAAAATAAAACTTGAAACTCATCATCCAGGACATCTTGTAAATTTCCCGTAATACTGGGTGGTACTGATGATTTCTGTTGTTCTTCAACATTAAGCTCAACTTCACTGACATTAACTTCAGCTTTATCAAAGCTTATATCGGCTGATATTTCAGGTTCTTTATTGTTTTGCGAAGATATAATTTTAACGTCATCAACCGCTGACTCTTGAACAACGGCTTTCTCAAGTTGCAATCTAACCTGCTGAGCTTTTAATTTAATCTCATCTTGAACTTGTTGCGCCGACTTATCAGACGCCGCAGAATCGATTTCGCCGATGTGTATAGACTTGCTTTCAGGTTGCTTAACTTCTGGCTTTGACACAGCCGACAACAATTTGGAAAGTGCAGCTTTATCGACTTGAGGCTCAGCAAACGCTTTTTTGACTTCTTGCTGCTGAGGAGCTACTTTTTTAACCACCGCACCCAAGCTATTATTTATATGCGGTTTTTTGAATGTTTTACTGTGTTGTTTTTTTAAACTAACCGAATTACTGTTCGACGCTATTGGTGCTGGCTTATCTTCAGCCGGCGTTTGAACCTCTTTAGTGGGCTCTTGTAGTAGAACAGAGAAAAAATCAAAAACAGTCTCGTCAACCGATTTTGACATGCTTAAACTCCTTCGCGAGCAAGAAATCCAATAAACGGTTGTACGCCTTCATACCACGTGAGCTTGGGAAAAAGTGAGATACGGGCACATGAGCTAAACTGGCATCCCTAAACTTAGTATCCACAGGAATAACATCAGGCCATAAGGTATCAGGATAAGTTTCTTCTAAGGACTTAAGGGCTGTAGGTGAAGCTTTTGTGCGTCGGTCAAACATCGTTGGCAAAATAGTAAAACTATAAGAGGTTTTTTTAGAACGCCCCATTAACCCCATTGTTTTTACCATACGCTCTAAGCCTTTAATCGCTAAAAACTCTGTTTGCACAGGAATGATAATATGCTGACTAGCCGCAAGTGCATTAACCATTAATACGCCTAATATCGGCGGGCAATCAATAATGGCAACATCATATTTATCTTCAAGCAATGAGGTGACATTGCGAAGTACCAATCCCATTCCTTCTTGATGTCCCAATGCTCTATCAAGTGTCGCTAAAGCCATGGTAGCAGGAATTAAATCTAGCCCATCAATTGATGTAGGCACGATGTGTTTCTCAACACCTTCTAGTGTAAGGTTTTTATGAGCCAGGAATATGTCATAAAGTGAGCTGGGAACTTGCTCTGAATCAATACCGAGATAATAACCCAGTGAAGCATGAGGGTCAGTATCAATCATCAATACCCTCTTCCCACGCTTAACTAATGCACCTGCAAGACTGGCCACTGTCGTGGTTTTTCCCACACCACCTTTTTGATTAGCTATTGTCCAAACTTTCAAATCACGCCTCGCCACTCAATATTAATCGCACTATTTATTTTTATTAGCGGTGTCAGTTTCTCGGGTGGTTACCCTAATGCCACCATGTGGCAATGTAATAACTTTTACACCTTGTGCATTTTCAGTGACAGCTTGACTTGAAAGTGCAGGATTTAATGCTTGTTGACTCGTTGAAGAGTTTTCAACAGTATCAGAACTCATTAACTCGGTGCCAGGGCCAAATGCCATAGTGATATCTTCACCTTTTGCGGCTCTGGCGGCCATCGCTTTGGTTTGTCCAGGATATTTAGCTAACCAATTCGCGATTTGTTCTGCTTGTTCATCCGGTACCATTAACAATACTTGGGATGCTTTTAATTCAATAACTTCTGCATTAAGTTCGCGGTTTTTTTTCGCTAAATCAAAATATAAACTCGCTAAGCACACCACTGCAATAACCAATAAAAACACCAGCAACATTTGCTGTGTCGTCATTGATTGTTTTACTCTAGCCACGAGCAGTCTCTTTTATAATCGCTTCTGCCATATTTTCTAATGCAATTGAATGACTAGAAATACCCGCTGATGCGACGGCTTGAGGCATGCCATATACAACACAACTGGCTTCATCTTGAGCCCAAATAGTTGCCCCTGCAGTTTTTAACATTCTAGCACCTTCGCGTCCATCTGCACCCATGCCAGTTAGCACAACCGCCATAACACCACTACCAAAAGCTTTTGATGCTGATGCAAAAGTAATGTCTACACTGGGTTTATAGTTCATATCAGCATTGCCGGCGATGACTTTTAAGCGACCTAAGCTAGCGCTTTTTTCAACCATTAACTGCATTCCACCTGGCGCTAAATAGGCACAACCAGGCTTAAGCATATCCCCTGTTTGGGCTTCTTTTACATTAATTTTGCATAAGCTGTTCAGTCGACTCGCAAAGGCTGGTGTAAATGCAGCAGGCATATGTTGAATCAATAATATGGGGTGTGGGTAATTTGCAGGAAAAGCTGTCAGAATTTTTTGTAACGCTACAGGGCCACCCGTTGATGTGCCAATCAATAAAGCTTTGTATTTCTTGCCGCTCGCCCGAATCGAAGCTACTGAAGCAGTATTTCCCTGATTCGTCGTCGAATTAGCAGTAGATAACTTGGGAGTGATTGATGATTTAAGTGTCGAATTCGCACCACTCAGATTCGAATTAGTCAGTCTTGACGCTGATGAGCTTGTCGTTGAAGTTCCTAGCGAAGATGGGGTAGTTCTCGCCACTGGTTTAAATAGACGACGACGACCTAGTGCTTTAACCCTTTGCTGTAAAAGCTTAATCGCATCATCTTTATTTGATGCGATATCTTCAAAACGTTTCGGTAAAAAGTCTAATGCGCCCGCATCCAATGCATCAAGCGTTGCTTGTGCACCGTCATGGGTTAATGAAGAAAACATCAGTATTGGAGTCGGATTGGCAGCCATGATTTTACGAACGGCAGTAATACCGTCCATAACAGGCATTTCAATATCCATAGTAATAACTTGAGGTTTCAATTGAGCAGCCATATCAACAGCTTCTTGACCATTGAAGGCAACACCCACAACTTCTAAGTCAGGATCTTGATTAACAATCTCACTGACTCGTCGTCTAAAAAAACTCGAATCATCAACAACTAAAACTTTAGTAGCCATTTAATTCCTTAAATAATGGAACTTTTACTTCTTACTTTTAGCGTAATATTTTAATAAGCCTGGCACATCTAAAATCAGTGCAATACCGCCATCAGAAGTAATTGTTGCTCCAGCCATACCTGGCGTACCTTGCAACATGCTTCCCAGAGGTTTAATTACCACCTCTTCTTGTCCTATCAGTGCATCAACCACAAAGCCAATTTGCATGGTCCCAAGTTGCACAATTACTACATGCCCTTGCTTTTTATCACCATGAATAAAGTTAGTTTTATTTCGATGTAACCACTGCTCAAGATAAAATAGCGGTACGGCTTTATCACGAACGATAACGGTTAATTGTCCATCTACTACATTTGTTTTAGTTAGATCGAGGTGGAAAATTTCGTTAACGCTTGAAAGAGGTAAAGCAAATACCTGCTTAGCAACATCTACCATTAGAGTCGGCATAATTGCTAATGTGAGTGGAACTTTAATCTCTAAGATTGTTCCCTTGCCCTGAACGGAATCAATATGAACAGTACCATTAAGCTGGGTGATACGGGTTTTAACCACATCCATCCCAACACCACGACCTGAAATATCTGAAATTTCTACTTTAGTAGAGAAACCAGGAGCAAAAATTAGATTATAAGCTTCGTTATCCGTCATGCGTGCAGCTGAATCTTCGTCTAACACGCCACGACTGATAGCAATTTCTTTTAATTTGTTGGCATCCATACCTGCGCCATCATCTTCAATTTTTAGTAGAATATGATCGCCTTCTTGGCTGGCTGATAAGGTAATGGTACCAGTTCTTGGCTTGCCATTCGCTTCACGGGTAATCGGCATTTCAATACCGTGGTCTACTGAGTTTCTAACTAAGTGAACCAATGGATCAGCGAGTGCTTCGACAAGGTTTTTATCAAGGTCGGTGTCTTCACCAACCATGATCAAATCAATTTCTTTATTGAGCGTACGTGCCAAATCTCTGACAACGCGAGGGAAGCGACCAAACACTTTCTTGATTGGTTGCATTCGTGTTTTCATTACAGCGCCTTGAAGGTCTGCTGTCACTAAATCTAAATTTGCCAACGCCTTAGACATCTCTTCGTCATCACGAGAAATACCTAAACTCACCAAACGGTTACGCACCAATACTAGCTCACCAACCATATTCATAATTTGGTCTAAGCGAGATGTATCAACACGAACCGTAGTCTCACCTTGTGGCATTGCATTTTGTGTTTTCGCAGGTTCTGCTTTTTTCGCAGCGGGCACAGCTTTAGATGCAGGTTCTGGCGCTTTTGCAACTGGCGCTTTACTTGCTGGCGCTTTATTAACTGGAGCTTTAGCTACAGGAGCTGGTGCTTTGGGCTCAGCTTTAGCAGGTTCACTTGGTGGGCTGGCTTTAGGTTTACTTGCCTCGACAGGCGGCGTGACCGCTGCTGGTGCAGAACCTTTACCGTGTAACTCATCAAGTAGTTTTTCAAATTCATCATCAGTAATGTCATCAGCATCGACTTTTGGCTCTTCAGCTACTGCTGCAGGCTCATTCTTTGCTGTCGTTGACTGAAATCCACCTGAACCATGTAGCTCATCAAGAAGCGCTTCAAATTCATCATCGCTAATTTCATCGCTAGCAGCACTGTCATTGGTAGGACTTGTGGCATTTACTGTCACACCTGCAACAGGTTCGTCATTGACTGATGTTGGGCTTTTCCCTTGTCCATGTAATGCATCAAGTAAAGCTTCAAACTCACTTTCATCAATATCATCAATGCTACCTGAAGTTCCTGCATCGGAGACAACTTCAGCTTCAGCCGCTGCAACAGGTTGTTCGATAATGGCTTCAATGAACTCTTCCACAACTTCAGGTTCAGTCTCAACAACTGTCTCAGAGATTTCAGAAGGAAGAGGCGCACCAGAACTCAAAAGCTTAAGCTTTTCAAGTAAAGCGGGATCAGCATCATCTTGCGGCTGGCCTTGCTGAGTTTGCTCAAACATACTATTGATAGCATCAACAGCTTGGAGAATGATATCCATTAACTCTGCGTTTACTTGACGCTTACCGGTTCTCAGTAAATCAAAGGTATTCTCTGCTTCATGACAAACGTCGACCATAGGGCCCAAGCTTAAAAAACCTGCACCACCCTTTACTGTGTGGAAACCTCTAAAAATAGCATTAAGTAAATCAGCATCATCAGGATTATTTTCAAGAGCGACGAGTTGCTCTTGTAGAAGCTCTAAAATTTCACCAGCTTCAATCAAAAAGTCCTGGAGTATCTCTTCATCAACATCAAAAGACATTAAATTTGACTCCTAATTAGAAACCCAGACTTGATAGCAGATCATCAACTTCATCTTGGCCTGTTACCACGTCTTCACGGGTTTCAGCATTCAAGATGGGACCTTCTGCTTCAATTTTATTGTCATCAACGACCCGTGTTGAGTCTGCTGCGCTTTCGCCAAAAATAGTGAGCATGGAGACTAAATTGCTCTCAACTTCTCTGACTAAATCAATAACACGACGGATCATTTGGCCAGTTAGATCTTGGAAATCTTGCGCCATCAAAATTTGATTGAGCAATTCCTTTAATCTACCTGAGTCATGCTCGCTATGAGACATGATATGTTGAACCTCATGACACAGAGATTTAAATTCGCTTAACGCGATGTCTCTACGCATCAATTTGTCCCACATGGGTGTGACCGATTGAATGTTATTAATTATTGTATCGGCCAAAGGTAAACATTCTTCAACTGCATCCATAGTTTTATTTGCAGCTTGCTCTGTCATATCGATAACAAAGTTTAATCTTTCTTTTGCGTCAGGTATTTCAGTATTGGCAAGTTCGGCTAAACGGGTATCAATTTGGAACTCATTTAATGAACTATGAAGTTGACGTGTCAACTTTCCGACTTCATCAAATAAATCCCGCTGAAGAGGCGCTGATAAGTCACGAATGACTTCATCAGCTTGTTCTTGTTGGCCATCTTCAAGCAGTTTTACGAGTTGCTTTGCTTGTTCAAGGTCGATCAGCCCTGATATTGCTGCCTGCATAACTTATCCTTAGCTTATGCTAAACGTTCAAATATTTTATCGAGTTTTTCTTTTAACGTTGCAGCAGTAAACGGTTTTACTACGTAACCATTCACACCCGCTTGCGCTGCAGCAATAATCTGTTCGCGTTTTGCTTCTGCAGTTACCATTAACACGGGTAAATGCTTGAGTGAATCATCAGCACGAATCGCCTTAAGCAAGTCAATACCTTGCATGCCTGGCATATTCCAGTCAGTTACAACAAAATCAAATTCGCTTTTTTGTAACATTGGTAAGGCGGTTGAGCCATCATCTGCTTCTTGGGTATTGTTGAATCCCAAGTCTCGCAACAAGTTCTTGATGATACGTCTCATTGTTGAAAAGTCATCAACAATAAGAATCTTCATATTCTTGTCCAAGGTTTCCTCCGGTGAGCTCATACACTGTGCTCTATATTAATAATTATACCTGTGTCCAATGCTTGAGTTTGCCTTTAAGACGCAGCATTGCCTGACTTAATATCTGGCTAACACGCGACTCGCTGACCTCAAGAATGGCACCGATTTCTTTTAAATTTAATGCTTCGTCATAATATAGCGACAAAACTAACGCATCTCTTTCGGGTAATGTTGTAATTGCTTCAGATAGTGCTGATTTAAATTGCATTTCAGCAAGTGACTCAAAGCTCTCATCAGGAGTAGACTCTGCTGTTACAATCACATCTTCAGATACACCAAGATCTTCAATCCCGATGATCTTCCCCACTGAAACATCATTTAGAATATGATGATACTCTTCAAGAGTCATCTCTAATTTTTCAGCAATTTCAATATCTTTTGCATCACGGCCGAGCTCTTGTCCTAATTCATCAATAACCTGGGCAACACGACGTTGGTTACGATGTACAGAACGAGGAACCCAATCACCTCGGCGGATTTCATCAATCATTGAACCACGAATTCGGATGCCAGCAAAGGTTTCAAATTTAGCCCCTTTACTGCCATCAAACTTCGATGATGCTTCCAATAACCCCATCATCCCTGCTTGTAATAAGTCATCCAATTGCACTGATGCTGGCAGCCTTGCCAACATATGATGAGCAATTCTTTTTACCAACGGAGCATACTGTTCAACAATTGAAGTTTTATTATCAAACTGAGTATACGCAGCGGCTTTATTCACTCGTTGAATCCTCTTGTTGATCTTTACGTTGAACTAATCGTTCGACAAAGAACTCAAGATGGCCGCCTGGCTGTTGAGGAACAGGCCAGCTCATAATTTTATTCGCTAAACCATGATAAGCAATCGCTGCAGGTGACTTAGGAAAAGCTTCGACAACCAATTTTTGTTTACGAACTGATTTTCTTAAATTTTCGTCAAATGGAACCGTAGCAACTAATTCTAAAGCGACATCCAAGAATCTATCAGTCACTTTACTGAGTTTGGCAAATAATTCCATGCCTTCGCGCAAACTTCTGACCATATTAGCCACAATTTTAAAACGAAACACGCCATGTTCACGACTTAGGATTTTAATTAAGGCGTAGGCATCGGTTATTGATGTCGGTTCATCACAAACAACAATCAACACATCTTGTGAGGCACGGGAGAAACTCAGCACCATATCCGATATACCGGCAGCGGTATCGACAATTAAGATATCGAATTGAGTTTTCATTTCACTGAAGGCGCGAATTAAGCCGACATGCTGAGCTTGTGTAAGCTCGACCATGGCTTGAGTCCCTGAAGTGGCAGGCACAATGCCAATACCTTTAGGGCCACGGACAATAATATCGTCCAACTCTGCTTCGCCAGAAAGTACATGGGATAAATTGCGTTCTGCTCGAATACCTAGCATCACATCAACATTTGCTAAGCCTAAATCGGCATCGAGTACTAACACTCGTTTACCTTTTTCAGCGAGCGCAACAGCGGTATTAATAGACACACTGGTTTTACCCACGCCGCCTTTGCCGCCACTGACTGCAATTACTTTTACTTTATCGTTATTTGGTTGATTCATCATACGTAAACCACTTGCTTGATCTCTGGTCATATTGTTACTCGAATGCATAGGCCATGTCATTTGACCACGCAGTGTCATGTGACGTTTGAGGTTTGGTGTCGTTTAATGCTGCTAACGCTTGTTTTGCGAGCATAAGCGTATCAGCAACTTGCATATCTTCTGGAACACGTTGACCATCTGTTATATAGCTTAATGGTAACCCATTTTGAATCAATACACTTAATGCGCCAGCAATCGAAACCGATTCATCTAATTTGGTCAAAATCACCCCTGATAATGGGATTCTTTTAAAATGCTCAACAGCATCTTGTAACACTCTTCTTTGAGAGGTTGCAGACATGACTAGATAACTTCTAATCGGTATTCTTGTATTTGCCATTAAATCATCTAACTGCTGATAAAGGCGCATATCACGCTGCCCCATCCCAGCTGTATCTATTAATACTAACTTACGATTCTTAAACTGGTAGAGAATTTGTTCTAATTCAGCAAGATCGTGAGCTTGTTTTACTGGACATCCCATTATTTTGCCATAAGTTGCCAATTGCTCATAGGCTCCAATACGATAATGATCTGTAGTTATGAGTGCAACCTGTTCTGGACCATGATGTGCTGCAAATCTTGCCGCTAATTTAGCCAGCGAAGTCGTCTTACCAACACCTGTTGGACCAACAAATGCCACCACGCCACCAGTACGAACAATATCATCACCTTGGTTATCTAATAAGTTCGCTAAACTCTGAGGTAACGCTCTCACTAAATCTGCAGGCGTATATTGCTGACTTAAGCCTGCCAATTTCGCCGCTACAGCAGGAGAAAACTCTGCATTAATTAATTTACTTTCTAGCATTGCCCCAACTGGGTCAGTGCGCTTTTTCTGGTCTTTCATTAACGAAGAGACTTGATGAGTTAACAACCCACGCAAAGAGGCCATTTCTTCTCGCATTGCTTCAATTTCAGCAGACTGACTTTTATTCGATGTTCTTGGTTGAGCAAATTGCTGTTGTTCAATTTTAGGCTCAACTTTCGCTGTTTTTGTATCTTGTAATTGTTTGGCCCAATCTGGTAACTCAGGCTCTTCGACTCGCTGCGACATTTGCTGTTGCAAACGATTATGCTGCTTTTCGAGTAACGCTTGCAGTGAATCAGCTGCAGGAGGTGGGCTTACCTTAGTTTGCGCTTTCACTGTTGGCTTATTTTGCCCTAGTGAGACTTGATCATCACTGACATTCATAAAACCAGGTACAGGTGAATTTACAGCGACGTCCGCTTTAGGTTCATCGTAGTCAACTGCCGCAACGATTTCTATTCCACCCGTTACTTTTTTATTCGACATAATAACGGCATCAGATCCCAAGGTTTCTTTCACTTGAGCTAATGCTGAACGCATGTCTTTGGCAAAAAATCGTTTAATTTTCACTACGCACCTCTTTCAAACAGAAAGTCATCGCTATTGCCCTACCGCAGATACTATGCGTATTTGCTTTTCATCAGGTATTTCTTGGTAAGAAATAACCCGTAAATTCGGGATAGTATATTTAACAAATCGTGACAGCGTTGACCTTAGCATACCTGATGTCAATAAAATGGCTGGTTGTCCAACCATTTCTTGCTTCTGAGAAGCGTCTAATAATGACTTCTGCATGCGTTCTGCAAGGCCTGGTTCGATATTTGGCCCTTCACCGCCTGTCGCCTGCATAGACTTGTGCAACATCTGTTCCAACTCTGGTGCCAATGTAATGACAGGTATCTCTAATTCAGGCCCAGATATTTCTTGAACAATCATTCTCTTCAATGCAATACGCACTGCAGCGGTTAATACTTCTGTATCATTACTCTTTGTACCGTATTCTAACAGGGTTTGCACAATTGTGCGTAAATCACGGATAGAAACACCTTCATTTAGAAGGTTTTGCATCACTTTAACCACAGAACCCAATGGCATAATATCTGGAATAAAGCCATCAACTAACTTAGGCGAGTTTTTACCTAACATATCCATTAACTGCTGTACTTCTTCATAACCCAGTAATTTAGCCGCATTGTTAGTCAATAGTTGGCTGATATGGGTCGCGACAACTGTTGCCGTGTCTACCACGGTATAACCTAAGGTTTGAGCATGTTCGCGCTGCTCTGGCGCTATCCACACAGCTTCTAATCCAAATGCAGGATCTGTTGTTTCAATGCCATCAAGCTTGCCATACACTTGCCCAGGATTGATCGCGAGTTCACAGTCATGGCGAACTTCAGCCTCTCCAACCACGACTCCCATTAACGAAATACGATAACAGTTAGGTGATAAATCAAGGTTGTCGCGAATATGCACCGCTGGTACTAAGAAACCTAATTCTTGTGATAATTTCTTACGTACACCTTTAATACGACCTAAAAGCTCACCACCTTGACCTTTATCCACTAACGGAATAAGGCGGTAACCTACTTCAAGCCCGATAGTATCGACATGTTGAACGTCTTCCCAGCTGAGTTCTTTAGGCTCTGCATCCTTAATTTCTGCTGGGCTTTTAACCGCTTGCTCAAGCGCTGCGGTTTTGTTGTCATTATTTCGCTTATAAATCATATATGCAGCAAAGGCTGTAATAAAAGCGAACGTTAAGAATGCAAAATGAGGCATTCCAGGCACGATACCCATGACAAACAATACGCCTGATGCAATCGCCATTGACTTATGGCTGACAAACATCTGGCTTATCATCATGCCGCCCATATCACCCGATTCATTTTGACGGGTCACCATCAATGCTGCAGCGATTGATAACAGTAGCCCAGGGATTTGAGCGACTAAGCCGTCACCAATGGTCAATAAAGTGTAGATTTCAACAGCACTGGAAAAATCCAATCCATGTTGAACCATACCGATCACAAAACCACCGAGAATGTTAATCACCAAAATCATGATACCCGCAATGGCATCACCTTTAACAAATTTTGATGCACCATCCATCGCACCGTAAAAGTCAGCTTCTTTAGTCACTTCAGCGCGGCGTACGCGAGCTTGATCTTGCGTTAATGTGCCAGCATTTAAATCGGCATCAATTGCCATTTGTTTACCTGGCATGGCATCCAATGTAAAACGGGCGCTCACTTCAGAAATACGCCCAGCACCTTTGGTAACAACGGCAAAGTTGATGATAATAAGAATCAGGAAAACCACTAAACCTACAGCGTAGTTACCACCAATAACCACAGAGCCGAAGGCTTCAATGACTTTACCTGCGGCATCACCACCGTTATGACCTTCCAATAACACGATTCGGGTTGAGGCAACATTTAGTGCCAATCTAAGTAGCGTTGCGACTAACAGAACGCTGGGGAATGCGGCAAAATCTAATGGTCTATCAGAATAAATAGCGACAAGCAGTACAACGAGTGCTAAAGCAATGTTGAATGAAAACAAGATGTCCAACAAAAAGGCAGGCATGGGCAAAACCACCATACCGAGTGCTGCAAGTACTAATAATGGCGTACCTATACCTTTAAAAGTACTTAATCTAACTTGTTTAACTTGACCTAATGCTGCTTTTACATCCATCAGTAGGAAACCTTTATAGTAATATTCTTGACGCTGACACCAGTAAAATGCAATTACTAAGCCAAAAGAATAGTTTCAAAAGGGCCGCGGGGTTAATTGAAGGTTTTGTAAACGATTTAGTGTTTTAAATCATCAGGGATAGGTTGATTGATTGGCACGGGCTTAGGTCGCTTGCCCCTACCTTTTTGATACTGCTTGAGCTGGAATACATATGCCAAAATTTGTGCGACTGCAGTGAATAACCCTTCAGGCACTTGTTGGTCAATTTTCGTCGTATGGTATATAGCACGTGCTAAAGGTGGCGCCGACACAATCGGCACTTCGTGCTCTCTGGCAATTTCACGAATTTTAAATGCGACATCATCGATGCCTTTCGCAATTAAAAAAGGCGCAGCTGACTGACTAACATCGTATTTAACCGCTACAGCATAATGTTCAGGGTTAACCACAATAACATCTGCATTTGGTACTTCAGACATCATCCTTTTGTTGGCCATCTCGTGCTGCATTTGTCTAATTCGACCTTTTACTTCAGGTTTACCCTCAGTGTCTTTGTATTCATCTTTGACTTCTTGCTTGGTCATTTTCAATTGTTTATTGTGATTCCATATTTGAAATGGCACATCAATCACCACAATAAATAGCATTGAAGAACATAACAGAATAAACATCCATACTAACAACTCTAGTGCATGGTAAACGTTGCCAGGTAGATGATCTGTCGAGAGAGTCATTATCTCAAAGAAGTAAAAACTCAATAAAAAATAGGCTGATACAGCCACTACAGCAAATTTAGCGATGCCCTTGGTCAACTCAACTAGAGCTTGTGTACCAAACATTCGCTTAAATCCTTTAGCAGGATTCATTTTACTGCCTTTGGGCATAAAAGCTTTAACTGAGAACGTCATACCACCCAGAATGATATTACCGATAAAAGCAATTAAGGCGAGAAATGCAATAAAACTGATGAGTGGAAAAGCAAGCTCATTGCCAACCACTCCCCAAACCAGAAACATTGAGTTGGTATCAAATATTTGATCCCGCTCCATGGTCAATATTTGTGTCATGATAGTGTGCAGACTTCGGGCAAGATTAGGCCCAACGATTGCGAACCCTACAGCTGATGCTAATAAAACAGCCGCTGTACCTAACTCTTTAGAGCGTGCCACCTGTCCTTTTTCACGCGACTGTTGCAGTCGCTTGGCGGTGGGGTCCTCTGTGCGTTCTTGACCTGTATCTTCTGCCATCAGTAACCTACTGAGTTAATGAGCCGTCAATTTGACAGGTCAATTGCAAAATATCACACATCAATAATTGGCCTCGCAG
Organism: Shewanella sp. 10N.286.51.B7; assembly: GCF_002873615.1. Taxonomy (NCBI): domain Bacteria; kingdom Pseudomonadati; phylum Pseudomonadota; class Gammaproteobacteria; order Alteromonadales; family Shewanellaceae; genus Shewanella; species Shewanella sp. 10N.286.51.B7. Next base: position 61,034 of record NZ_MCUF01000058.1, on the reverse strand, counting down.
CCAAACCTCATCGAAATGAGACATGATGGGCCCTAATGTAAGCCACAAAATCAATAACCCGCTTACCATTGTTACCGGGAAGCCAATGGCAAAAATATTCAGTTGAGGCGATGCGCGCGTCATCACACCAAATGATAAGTTAATCAGCAGTAATGCGACGATTGCTGAAATCGACATCGTTAACGCCGCACCAAACATATAACCACCAAACTCTGCTAATTTTCGGTAATTAGTAATGCTAAAACCCTGATTTGAAATGGGGATAGTATCGAAACTAGCCACCAGCATTTTAAACATCAACAAATGTCCATCAACGGCGAGAAAAATCAACGTAGCCAGTAATAAAAAGAAATTACCTACAACTGGTGTTTGCTGACCTGAACTAGGATCGACCATAGAGGCAAAACCTAAACTGGTTTGCATACCAATAATCTGCCCCGTTAGTACAAAGGTTTGCATCACTAAAATTGTCACAAACCCCATAGCAGTACCTATGAGTATTTGCTGCGCAGAAATGAATACAGCACTTAATGAGAACAACTCGATAGGATCAACGGGTGCTGGAAGTACAGGTGCTACGGCAACAGTAATCGCAACAGATAAAAACAAACGGACTCTTGCTGGGGTGGTATTGGCACCAAAAACGGCCATAACCATTAACATTGAAGATATTCTAAATAACGGCCAAACATATGCGGCTATTGTTCGACTGATTTCTTCAAATAAAATTTCCACAGGACTAACCTATCACCTGAGGGATCATATTCACCATAGTGTAAAAAAAATCCATCATGGTTTGCACTAGCCAATGGCCAAGAAACATCAACGAAAATAGCGTAGTTAATAATCTAGGAAGGAAACTTAATGTCTGTTCATTGATTGAAGTTGCGGCCTGAAATACAGCCACAATCAGACCTATAAATAAGCCAGGTAAAATAATTGCCGATACAATCAGGACAATTACAGATAACGCTTCACGAAAAATATCAATCAGTGACTCTGGTGACATCAGTAACGCTCCCTATCTACCAAAACTGTTTGCCAGCGTTCCTAACACCAATCCCCAACCATCAACCAATACAAACAGCATTATTTTAAATGGGAGTGACACAATCATCGGCGACAACATCATCATACCCATTGCCATTAAAATACTCGCAACCACTAAATCAAGAACTAAAAATGGCACAAATAACATAAAGCCAATTTGGAATGCAGTTTTTAATTCACTGGTAATAAAAGCAGGTACCAATACACTCATTGGCGCTTGTTCTGGCGACGCAATATTGGTGTAGCCGGAAATTTCAATAAAGGTTTCTAAATCTGTGGTTCTGACTTGAGATAACATAAATGCACGCAGCGGCTCTTTACCGACTTCATAGGCTTGCTGCATTGTTAAAGATTCATTGATATAAGGCTCTACAGCTCGATCGTAAATTTGATCAAATACTGGCGCCATAATAAAGAATGTCATGAACATACTCATACCAATGAGTACTTGATTAGATGGTGTTTGCTGTAACCCCAAAGCTTGACGCAAAATAGATAGCACTACAATGATCCGCGTAAACGAAGTGAGCATTATCACCATTGCAGGGATAAAACTCATTGCCGTCATCAGCAGCAATATTTGCATTGTTACAGAATACTCAGTACTACCATCAGCACCGGTTGAAACCGTAACGGCTTTTAATATTCCATCTTCAGCAAAACTCAATGGCGTAAAAAAAACAGCGGCAAATAAGACTAACACTATCCACTTTTTCATTATTGCTATTCCTTAGCCTGCTCTTTTTCTTGTTGACTGGCTTGCTGTTTGGCTTGCTTTAACCTGCTAGCAAAAGACGTCGTTTCGACATTAACAGCCGTATCGAGCTTTTCAATCAAATTCACTTGCTGGGCAGTAACGCCGAGTAAATACTGCTGCCCTTCTAATTCAATCAAAACAATTTTTTCTTTTTGCCCTAAAGGGGTCATCGCAACAGTTTTTATCACCCCCTGATTTGATTGAACCAAGTTAAGCTTTTTAACGATATAAGCTAATACAAAAATAATGGCGATAACAAGGATCAGCCCCCCCATCATGCTTGATAACGCAGCGATATTCGATGTTTCAGCACCACGGATAGCTATTTCTGAATTGGCTGATTCTGAATTTGACGCTTCAGTGACAGCAGAACTTGCCACCACTAATAGACTAACTGCATTTAGCACAAATGAACCCTTCACTGATAATTTGAAATTATTTTATTTTAGCTTTTTGATTCGTTCAGTTTGACTAATGACATCAGTTAAACGAATACCGAACTTATCATTGACCACAACCACTTCACCATGAGCAATTAAAGTGCCGTTTACCATTACATCTAGAGGTTCGCCTGCCACTCGGTCTAATTCCACTACTGAACCTTGGTTCAACTGCAGTAAATTACGAATACTGATAAAACTGCGCCCGACTTCCATCGAGATTGTCACAGGAATATCCATGATGCTATCAAGCTTATCAGCTTCTGCTTGAGAAATAGGGCTTGACTCATCTACGAGCTCGTCGAGTTCTACTTGTTCGGCAACATTGGCCTCTTCAAGTGCTTGCTCTGCCATTGCCGCAGCCCAATCGTCAGTATCATCGCTCATCATGTCACCTTATAATTCTGAAATATCACGCGCTTTACCTTTGCGCGTAATTAACTGTAGTTCTGATTTAGCGGTCTCAGGACGAGGAATTTTCTCGCTGATCTTCAACGCTAAGTTATCTCTAGATTTGCCTAATTTACATCGATAAGTGGGTAAATCCTCAATTCGCATCATGATGTGCTCAGGTAATTCAATCGGTATAACATCCCCTGCTTTGAATTCCATAACATCACGAAGTTTGACTTCATGCTCAATGATGTTGGCATCAATACCGACTTGCACATCCATAATTTCATCACGTAAGGCTTGTCCCCAACGCATGTCAGTATCTTGCTTATCACTTTGAACACCCGCATCAAGTAACTCACGGATAGGTTCAATCATTGAATAAGGCATAGTGATATGAAAATCACCACCGCCTCCATCAACTTCAATATGGAAAGAATTAATCACCACAACTTCTGTTGGACTAACAATGTTTGCCATTGCCGGGTTGACTTCTGAATCTAAATACTCAAATTCAACATCCATGACTGGAGCCCAAGCATCTTTATAATCTTCAAAAATAATTTTCAGCAATAATTGAACAATACGTCTTTCTGTTGGCGTAAATTCACGGCCTTCAATTTTTGCATGAAAACGACCATCACCACCAAAGAAGTTGTCTACCAAAATAAAGACTAAACGCGCCTCCATGGTAATCAGGGCAGTCCCTTTAAGTGGGCTAAAACGCACCATATTAAGACTAGTAGGAACAAATAATGTATGGACATATTCGCCAAACTTAAGCATTTGTACGCCATTAATTGACACTTCAGCAGCTCTGCGCATCATATTAAACATACTAATTCGTAAATGGCGGGCAAAACGCTCATTGACAATTTCCAGCGTCGGCATTCGTCCACGAACGATGCGGTCTTGAGAGGAGAAATCATAGACACGAGTATCTTCACCGTCGTTAATGTCATCCTCATCAACATCATCGACTCCGTGAAGCAGCGCATCAATTTCGTCTTGGCTTAATAAATCACTCACATTATCACCTTGTCTTATTCACTGGTGTTATTGCATCACAAAACCAGTAAATAGTACTTTTTCTACTATTTTGCGGCCAGCTACAGGTTGTAGTGTATTTTGCACATTAAGTAGCGCTAATTGTCTTAGTTCATCCTTACCAGCCTGAGTACTTAGCTTTTGTACATCAGCAGCACTAAACGTGGTTAATAAAGCATCTTCAATTAATGGAATATGCATTTTCGCAGTTTGACCATCATCGCCACGTACCATCAATTGTACTTTTATTTCCACTAAGCGAGCTCGATCAACCCCAGGAAGGTTAAACAAAAATGGCCTCGGCATGCCAACATAATTAGCCTTGCCTTTTTTAGATTCATCAACTTCGGCTTCTGCTGAAGTTGCAGTACCAGGAGTTGCAGGAATTGACTCCTCATCGCCTCCTAGAAAAAATAATGCTGCGCCTGCAATCAGACCAATAACGACGACACCGATAGCAATAAAGATAATCAGCTTTTTCTTACTTTTAGGTTGGTTTTCTGTTGTTAACTCTAGAGATTCTTCTTCAGCCATCATTTATTCCATTTTATGTGCTGCCACATTGGTAATAATCTCATCTCAATTATTACAGGGCTTTGACTGCATTAACGTAATGGCTATAGATTACCGACTTAGACGTAATAATCTATAGCTGAATTGCTACTCTTTGCATGTTTTGTAGCAATCTCGAGTTCTTGTGCTGAAATTTCATCCAGCATATTCTCGCCACTGCTGTTTTGTTCATCATACTCGGATTTTTTCTGGCTTTCGCCATCTTGAGATACTTGGCTGTCTGCAAGTTGTAATCCTTCCTCAGCCAGCATTTCTCTCAATTTTGGAATCGCTTGCTCAATGAGGTCTTTTGTCTGAGATTGAGCTACTTGAAACTGCACTTGAGTTTGCTCACCGTTAACTTGAACTTTTACTACCATGTGCCCAAGCTCGGCAGGATCTAGACGAATTTCAGCATGCTGAACGCCTTGCCCAACCATAGTGATAAGTTGTTGTTTCATTACAGGTGCAAATTTTTGAATCATATCCTGCATTTGCACTACGGACTCAGCCCCTTGACGTAACGAAAGTTGGAATTGAGGTACATCACTTTTGTGCTGTGGTGTAAAACTGCTTTGATTTTGTAGTGCTTTTACATCTATCGTTTCACTCTCTTGCCCTAGTTCAGCAAGTGTTGATTGACTTGAGTTAGCTGCTGCATTAACCATGGCATTATTAAAGGCGACTTTGGAGGTTGGTTTATCTAATGCCACACTTATCTCGGCTTTACTAAGATTCACAGGGGCACTTTCTTTATCTTCGTTCTTAGCTAGTTTATTCGTATCAGCTATGACTTTTGAATCAGCCACAACTTTCTCAGCATTGGCAACCTGAGCTGAAGCGGCAATATTGTTAGCTGTATCAGTGGCATTCGCAGTACTTTGGACACTATTTGCGATATTAGATGTTGAGTTAGCAAGCTTAGCTTTTTCAGCAGTAATTAAATCAGCATTGGCCTCTGTAACAGGGATTGTTGCTGTCTGGTTATTGAGTTTCCCATCGATTAACAAAGGTAAGGCTTGGTTATCAGTGATGTTGATTTGTTGATTATAGCCATTAATTAGTTTGTTCAGTTCAACAGCACTTAAGGCGGCAAGATCTTGTTCACTCATCGAAGAAAATTGAGTCAATGCATCTAGTTGCTCAGTGTTCAGTGAACTTAAAAAAGAAGTGGTACTTATTTCGTTACCTAACTCTTTATCTAACTCTTTATCTAACTCTTTATCTAATTCTTCAATTCCTGCTTCTTTCGGCAAAACATCAACTGCGAGCTCATTAACCAATAAACCCTTTTCAATTGAATGCTGAGTCTCTTCAGTTAACACTAATTCGCTATCGGCTTGAGAAAGCGCTAACTCTGACAACTCAGATTCAAGCGGCAAGTCTTTGCCACTTTTTTCAATATCTGCCTGAGTATCGAAATTTTCAGCTAAATCTATTTGAGCAAAAATAAGGTCAACATCCGAACCTTCTGCCGATGGAGCATCGATACTTGCTGGTTGTTCATTAGTATTTAGACTGAGCTTAGTTTTATCTACATCCACTTGTGATGCTTGATTAAAGACAGATAAAAAAGACTGTTTATCATCGAGTTGCACGGTTCCTGAAACCTGCGAATTGGTGGTTTTGCCACTATTCCCCAATAAAATACTGCTCATTTGTTGCATAACAAACTCCACTCAACATCACTCATAACGAACCAATTGGTACAACAATCGGATCCTGATAACAGTCACAAAGCTGACACTTCACTAACTAACTCTATAAATAAGCAATTAAAATGCCAGCTTATTAGAATATTAGTTTTTAAGGTTATTTACTCTTTCATCGCAAGGTAACTATCAGACTGAAAAATGAAAGTTTTAGAGTCAAGTTTAAGCGTTAAGTTTAAGAAGATTTCTAGCGAGGTTTTTTACGGATGAATTGTTGCATCGCAAATTCATCCGATGCTTTTTGTTCACGTTTATTTGCAATTATTTGCGCTTTTAATGCATTTTTTTCTAGTAACATTTCCACAGCTTTACGTTTTTGCTGCTTTTCTTGCCAATGTACTTGGCGATAACCCGTTTGTTTTTCAGTTTCTTTTACTGCATTAACTTGTTGAATGAGCGCTTGATCGACTTGCTTAATAAATTCATGAAATGAATGGTATTCACTGGCACTTAAAGTTTTGCCTTGGGTTTCACCCATTTGCTTCATGTATTCAAGACGATAGTTATTCAGAGCATCTAGCTGACCTTGGCATTTTTGCTGCTCAAGCTGGGCAGACTTTAATTGCAAAGCAGCTTGCTCTTCAGCTTCTTTATTGATTTTTAATACTGTCAACAGAGGATCAGCGCGGCGCATTATTTACATTGGGCAGCGATTTGCCCCACCATAGTTTGGCTATCATTAAACGAGATAACATCTTTAAAGCCCTGTCTTAAAAATGCATTCATCGCAGGTTGTAACCTAATGGCATTGTCTATTCGCGGATCGCTACCTTGAGAATATGCTCCAATGGATATGAGGTCGCGATTTTGCTGATAGGTAGAATACATTTGCTTAACTAAACGCATCGATTCTAAATGTTCTGGCGCAATCACCATTGGCGCAACACGACTAATAGATTGTTCAATATCAATAGCTGGGTAATGACCAGAATCAGCAAGTGTGCGAGATAAAACAATATGACCATCAAGAATCGCTCTTGACGCATCTGCAATGGGATCTTGCTGATCATCACCTTCTGTCAGTACAGTATAAAAAGCAGTTATGGAACCTTGTCTAGGGCCTCCGTTACCTGCCCGTTCAACCAGTCTTGGTAATTTAGCAAATACTGATGGCGGATAGCCTTTTGTTGCTGGTGGTTCTCCAACAGCTAACGCCACTTCACGTTGTGCCTGAGCATAACGGGTTAAGCTATCCATCAATAATAAAACGTTGTACCCCAAGTCACGAAAGTATTCAGCTATACGAGTGGATGTTTCACAAGCACGAAGACGCATTAATGGCGAAGTGTCAGCTGGTGCGGCTACGACAACGGAGCGAGCCCGTCCTTCTTCACCAAGGATCTCTTCAATAAACTCTTTTACCTCACGACCACGCTCGCCCACTAGCCCTACAACAATAATGTCAGCAGTTGTCCCGCGAGTCATCATGCCTAATAGCACACTTTTACCCACACCAGAGCCAGCAAATAAGCCCATTCGCTGACCCTTACCCACTGTTAGCATGGCATTGATGGCCCTTACCCCTACATCTAAAGGTTCAGAAATGGCACGTCTAGCAAGTGGATTAATTGGTGGTGCATGACGAGAAGCTTGTTGATCTGTATTTAATGGCCCTAAGCCATCAAGTGGTGAACCACTGCCATCAAGCACTCTGCCCAACAAACTCAGTCCGACATTCAAACTTGACTGCTCACCTAATGGCCGCACTCTTGCCCCAGGTAGTACACCTCTTAATTCATCAACGGGCATTAAGTACAACAGCTCGTCATCGAACCCAACCACTTCGGCAACTAATTCACCCGCCATAGTTTCAATCGAGCATAAACTGCCCACAGGTGCTCTACAGCCTGTAGCTTCTAATGTTAAGCCCACAACACGCACTAACTGCCCACTGGCTACCGGCCTAAGTGGGCTGACTTTTTGACTTTGGTTTTTGAGTTTATTCAGTAACTGATGTTGACGGCTTTGCATTGTCTCGTACCTCATCAGTTTCTAAAATTTTGGATTGCTCGTCTGCACCATTTTCAATTGCTGTTGTGTTATGAAGGTCAACTGAAGAATCTGCAACTTGGAAACTTTGATCTTTTATAGATGATTCTTCTATCAATGGTTCATGACGAGTTGCTTCTTGCAGACTTGTATCATTCTCACTGATTTTTGAATCAGTCACTTCAGTAATTTGACTGCTTTCCGTCGTTAAGCTTGAAGATTGTCTTTCTGGTAAGTGATCCACGACCTCAGTCGTATATTGCGGATGTTCAGTTTTTATCGTTTGCACATTTGCTTGAATGCCAGAGGCTTGCTCGTGTAACTCTTGCAATACCTGACGCATTCTCTCTTCTACCCGCAAATCAACGCTTGAACGCATGCTATTGATAATACAATCACCTGGATTTAATGAAGGGTCAGCTTCAATGTCCCAATGATTTTTTTCTAATTGTGCATCGCTGTATAATTGCATCACTAAGGTAGCATCATCTGGATGCAGTCTGAGTTTAACCTGTTGCTCTTTAATCGGCAGGGAGTCAACACCTTGACGCAAGACTGATAAAATATGCTCAGGATGGGTTTTGAGTTCATGACCAACAATAGATTTAGCTAGGTTGATTGCTAACTGTAATACTTCTGCTTCAATTTCAGCATCAAGTAACATCAATGGTTGTTCGAATTGTTTTACCAATTGAGATAATTTCTCGAGCACTTCATTGACTTTAACTTGGCCAACTTCATAGCCTTGTTGTTCCCCTTGAGCAAAGCCTTCAGCGTGCCCGACTTCAAGACCTTCAAGTTTACCTTGTTCAAGACCTTGGCTGTGACCTGCTACTTTTCCTTGCTCAAACCCTTCCTGCTCAGCTTCAACTCTGATTTGTTCAATTTCTGCCATGGTTGGAGGTAGAAGCGGTTTTTCTTCTGATTTAGCAGGTGGGTTTTGGCTACCTAAGTGTCCAAATAAATTAGACGGAGAGTCTGTTTGATCTTCGGTGACATCAGGCAATTGCCAATGACTGAAATCTAAGTCATCATTTTCGATTGATTTATTGGTTTTAGATTCCGTCATGGATATGCCTAATTTCTACAGCGATTAATGGTTTTATATTGCAGCTAAACGGTAATGGCTTATGGATAAAATTATAATGATGGCATTATAAGAACTCTTCACCACCACCGCCACCAAGCATAATTTCACCACTATCACTTAAGCGACGAGCAATTGCGAGAATTTCTTTTTGGGCCACTTCAACTTCACTGATCCTAATAGGTCCCATTGCTTCAAGATCATCACGTAATAATTCACCGGCACGTTTAGACATATTACCGATAATTTTATCTGATAATTGGTCATCAGTGCCTTTTAATGCCTTCATCAGCACATCTTGCTGTACTTCTCTTAGTAAAACTTGAATTCCGCGGTCATCAACATCAATCAAGTTTTCAAATACAAACATAAGATCTTGAATTTGCTGAGCCATCTCTTCGTCTGATTCACGCATTGTTTCCATAATCTGGCTTTCAACGCCTGTATCTAAGAAGTTCATAATATTAGCAGCAGCTTTAAGTCCACCCATTTTCGCTGCTTGTGCGCCGCCTTGGCCTGCGAACTGTTTCTCCATAATATCATTCAATTCTTGCAATGCAGCTGGCTGTACTTCTTCTAAATTAGCAATACGCATCATCAGATCTAAGCGAGTATTTTCAGGAAACTGACTGAATATTTCTGCTGCCTGATCAGGTTCTAGATAAGATAAAACAATGGTTTGAATTTGCGGATGCTCATTTTGAATGATGGTTGCAACTTGACGTGCATCCATCCATTTTAATGAATCTAAGCCTTTAGCACCGCTACCCATGATAATTTGTTCAATTAAATTACCGGCTTTATCTTCGCCAAGTGCTGCTGTTAAGGCTTTTCTCACGAACTCTTCACTATTAAAACCAATAGACGAGAATTTTTGAATTTCTTCAAGAAATAACTTATGTACGCCAATGACTTTTTCTTGACCAAAGTCTTCCATGGCCGCCATAGACATACCGACTTTTTGAACCTGTTTTGGTTCCAAGTGTTTTAGTATTGAAGCCGCGTCAGCTTCACTTAGGCTTAACAGTAAAATAGCGGTCTTTTCAGTTCCCGTTAAATCATCTGGGTTAAACCCTTTAGTAGCCTCTGCTACCGCAACGTCATCATTTGCCATCGTCTTGTAACCAACTCTTAATTACTTGGGTAGAAAGTTCAGGTTCATTTGCCACTAATGCCCGTATTGACTTAATCATATCATCATCTTTATGAAGATTTGGGATTTGAATAGAGCCATCATCTGCATAACTATAATCAGCTTGCTGAGTATTGAGCATTCCGAGTGTATCTGCAGCATATTGATCTTCAATCTCAGCCAATTCATGACCTAAGCGAGCCTCTTCTGGCATTTCAACTTCATTGGCTTTCAGCAACTTATTCAACATTGGTCTGATAACAAATAAAATCAAGACTAATACCAATAATGCACCTAAAACCAGTCTTACCGCGCGCCAAAACCAAGGTTGCTCCCATAACTCAGGCTCAGGTAATGCTTCAATTAATTGATCCATAAATGGAACGGTAACCACTTCTAAAGTATCACCACGTTGGCTAGTAAAGCCCATAGCCCCTTCCAGTAAACGGCGAATATTCGTCAGCTCTTGTTCGGTTCTTGGCACTCTAGTGACCACACCATTTTCATCAACCGCACCTGGTTTATAATCAATCGCCACTGACACGCTGACTCGTCTTACTTGGCCAACTTGCTGACGTGTATGACTAATTGTGGTGTCTAACTCAAAGTTACGGGTCGCTTCACGGTGGCTGTCACCACTGACTGAGGTAGTTTCTGCTTCACCGACTTCTTGTGGGATGTTTGATTCCATTGGCGGTTGATTTGATAAAGCGCCAGGAATACCGCCCATTGATTGACCTGATGAATTACGTTCAATGGTCATTTCACTACGAATCGCAGGTAAATCAGGTGAAAAGCGTTTGGCCGTTTGTTCAACCGCAGTAAAATCCATGTTCACATCGACCTGAGAAGTAAAATTTTCAGGTCCTAATATCGGCATTAAAATCGATTCGACTTTATTACGATACTCAGCTTCTTTCTGTTGAACCAATTCTTGTTCGCGGCGCGCTCTAGATGATGCCGCATCTTGGCTGCCTGAATTTAATAAACGGCCATTAGAGTCAGTTACAGTCACTCTCGTTGGGTCTAAGCCCTGTACTGCTGAAGCAACAATATCGACGATAGAGTCAATTTCTTCTTGTCCTAAACTGCCTCGACGAACATTGACCACAACAGTTGCACTTGGTTTGGATTTATTGCGGGCAAAAACATTTTCTTTTGGCAAAGCTAAAATAACTTTAGCGCGAGTTACGCTATTTAGTTCTTCAATTACTCGGGCTAAATTGACTTCTTGGCTTTGCTTTAAGCGTGCTTGCTCCATTCGTTGGCTAACACCGAAGCCACTGTCTTTACTTAGGTAATCTGTTGGCTGGCTTGATGCTTCAACGCCTGCACGAGCTAGTAATAGTTTTACATTTTGATATTTGTCTTCAGGAATACTGACGACATCACCAGAAATTTTATAGGCAATTTTATTTTTATCCAAAACGTCCAACACTTGGATCATTTCGTTTGTTTCCATTTGACCTAACGGTCTGTACTCAGGCTCTTGCGCCCACATCATCATAAATACAGCCAATACCAAACAAACGGCTAATGCCAGAATCATAGTAATTTGACGCATAAAATCAGCACTACCAAAAGAACTCATCAAACCAGGTTTATTTTCCTGCTGAATCCCTGTGCTACTAGCGGTATCTGAATCTAATACGAGATCTGTACTCACAATAATTACCTACTTTCTAATCTGATAAAGAGGCCTAAACAGGCATGCTCATAATTTCTTTGTAAGCTTCGACAAGCTTATTTCTTACCTGTACTGTCGCTTCAAAAGCCACACCAGATTTTTCACGAGCAATAACGGTATCTGATAAAGTTACCGTAGAATCACCCATCTCTAAACGAGTGGCTAGATTAGCCGAGTTTTTCTGTAACTCTGTCACACCGCCAACAGCTTGAGAAAGCAATTCTCCGAAGTCTGCACCTGAAGTATTGCCTACTTTCTGGATCATATCCGGTTGGATAGGTGAGCGAAGATTAGGCGAGATTTCACCACGAAGTGATTGCATTTCTTGTAAGAAAGGATTCGAGCTAATCTGCATTGTAATCTCCTATTCGTCGGATATTTGACGACTAAAAACCAGTTACAATAGATTTAGCAAGTAGGATGCCAACAATAGAATTAACGCGATAGTTTGGGTGATTTTATTACTAATGGATGACTGTTTGACTAGCAAGTGAACAAGTAAACCTGATCGAAAGCCAAATCAGGTTTACTTTGTAGCAGTCTAGCTAAAAGCTAAGCAGGGACTTGTATTCCCATATCGCGCATCTTGGCCATTTTATAACGTAAGGTTCTAGCACTGATACCTAGCTTTTCCGCAACGTCTTTGCGGCTACCATTACACTGGTTAAGTGTCTCAAGAATAATTACATGCTCTTGAGCTTTTAACTCATCACCAAGTCCTTCATTTTCAGCTACAGGTTTGACTTGAGTAGGTTCAGGTTGCTGTAATTCAACTTCATTTGAATCTAATATGATATCTGCTGTTGAAATAGCCTCTCCAGTATGAAGAATTAATGCTCGTTGAATCACATTATCCAGCTCACGAACATTTCCTGGCCAGCGATAAGTCAACAAACGTCTACAAGCCACTTCATCCAAAGTCGGCACAGGTGAGATATTGGCATTCTTAGCATGCTTAACCAATAAATGACGCGCAAGTGGTAAGATATCAGCTGGTCGTTGATTCAAAGCAGGCCAAGTTAACGGGAATACGTTAATTCGATAATATAAATCTTCTCTGAAACCGCCTGATGCCACCATTTCTTTTAAGTCTCTGTTAGAAGTAGCAAGCACACGCACATCAAGAGAAATAGTTTTACGCCCGCCTAAACGTTCAACTTCTCGTTCTTGTAACACTCGCAGTAGCTTAGCTTGAAGACCTAATTCCATTTCTGAAATTTCATCTAATAAAATCGTACCACCTTGAGCTTGTTCAAATTTACCGGGACAAGCTTGGTATGCGCCAGTAAAAGCGCCTTTTTCATAACCAAATAATGTCGCTTCGAGCATATTTTCTGGAATGGCGGCACAATTAATTGCAATAAAGGGTTGTTGTGAACGCGAGCTATTTTGATGTATGTATCGTGACAATACCTCTTTTCCTGAACCGCTTGGCCCCATAATCATCACTGACGCATCTGAACTGGCTACACGCTGGGCAATAGAAAGTAATGCCAAACTTTTGTCATCAGCCACCACAGGCTGATCAAGATTTTGCTTTAGGGGTAAATAACGTGACACTTGGTTAAGTAGTACTTCTGGCGCAAATGGTTTCGCTAGATAATCAACAGCACCAAGTTTAATCGCACTAACCGCACTATCAATGGTTGCATAAGCGGTCATCAGTAGCACTGGCACTTTACAGTTTTGCTGCTGTAAATAATTTAACAAGCCTATACCACCAATGCCTTCCATTTGAACATCACTAATAACCAAATCAAATTCTGTTGACTTGAGAGCAAGAATTGCATCTTCTGCAGATGCAACATCAACACATTCATAGCTTGCCAGCAGTAAGGTGTCGAGTAAGGCCTCACGTAAAGATGCGTCATCTTCAACGAGTAATAGTTTTGCTTCACCCATGTGATGCCTCCGGGCTATTGTGATTTTCTGCGCCACGTTCTGTTTTACTGAAGTCGTTATCTGTAATGTTGTTATCAGCTAATGCTTCATTGTTTAACACTTCACTTTCGAAACCTGTCGTCTGAGTTTTATGCGATTGATAAATCGGGAATGACAATCTGATTAAACAGCCTTTATTTGGTTGTGATGAGACTTGCACTGTCCCTTTATGATTTCTTACTACCGTTTGAACAACTGCTAAGCCTAAACCTGTACCTTGGCTTTTGGTTGTAAAAAATGGCTCTAGAATCTGTTGCTGCATATCAGCTGCTAATCCTTTGCCATTATCAATAACATCAATATTAATATGAGTATTAGATGAAGCTGTAATGATTCTAATTTCTGTGGCATTAGCCTCTAAGCTATTCATAACAAGATTATTAATTGCTGAACTTAGCGCATTACTATTAGCTAACATTCGTTCACTAGCTTGATTAAAATAATTTAACTGACACTGTTTTTTTTCAGCAATGGGTTCACAACTAGCAAGTACAGGTTCGATAATATCTTCAACGTCAGTCACCTGGGATGCATCATCTTGCTTATTTTTAGCCATTAACAGCATGTCATTTACTTGTCGCTCAAGTTCATTCAACCTGTCGACTAATTTAGTTTGAAATCGTTTTTTAGCCGTATCATTCAGTTTTGGACTAGCAAGGTTAGATGCATATAACATAGCGGCAGAAAGCGGTGTTCTTACCTGGTGAGCCAAGGTTGCGACCATTTTTCCTAACGCCGATAAGCGTTGGAGGTGCGACAAATTTTTCTGTAATAAACGTGTTTCGGTTAAATCTGTTAAAACAATTAATTGTCCAGGTTCTGGCGTTAACGGAGTAATAGCCAGTTTAACTCTTCGACCGTTTTTAAGTGAGACTTCATGACCATCATCTTCTTGCGGTGAAAAAGCGCGGTTAATAATATCGAACCATTTAGCCCCTTGTAGCGGTCTACCTAAAAGCTCTGTTGCCACAGGGTTTGCCAATGTAACCAGTCCATCACCATTAATGATAACAACACCTGAAGGCATCGCTTGCAGAATGTGCGCCATTTGATTTGACATATTCGCCGCCTTTTGCGGTGCTGAACGGGCTATTTGTCCAGCTAAATCATGATTAACGCTTGCTGAAGCCTCGGAAAGATTATCGTTTTTTGAGGTGTAAAGGTCTTGATTATCAAGTGCTTGATAACCGACTTCTTGATAGTCTAATCCTTGAGGTGCTGAATAGGAGCTTTCTTGAGCCGTATCGTTAAGAGCATAGGAATTTGAGGCATTATAACTCGATCCCACTTCTGTAATAGAATTAGGCTCTACCATCGATTGTGCTAAACTGCTGTGCGCCGAAAACATAGCCACTCCGTCAAAATATTAACTTTTGTGTAAGCTAATGCATTTGGTGTGCCAAAACGTTATGTGTAAATCATAAGCATAAAAAAGCATGCCATGAGGCATGCTTTAGTGTAACTGTTTATGGCAAAACTGGTTAATCTTTGCTCATGCCATATTTACGCATTTTTTCAACTAAGGTTGTTCGTCTAATCCCCAACATTTCTGCTGCTCTAGCAACCACATTATCTTGCTGCTCTAGAGCTTGGCGGATCATATCGATTTCTAGCTCAGCTAATAAATCTTTTAAGTTGACACCTTCTGGCGGTAATTCACTTGGGAAACGGGTTTCAGGGATCTCAATAGGTTCATCATCACTGAAAATTGACGCTAATGCATCACGCTCTTGTTGCTCTTCGCTAATTTCAACACTGTACTCTGGCACATCGATATAACGATACTTTCGCGGTAAATCATTAACATCGACCAGTCCGCCAGGGAAAAGTATCGTCAGGCGCTCGACCAAGTTAGATAACTCACGCACGTTTCCTGACCAGTTATGTTCTTTTAATGACTCTATTGCACGCTGGGTAAAACGGATTTTACCCCGCCCTTCATTGAAGACTCTGCTCACCAATTCCTGCAGTAAAAGAGGCACATCATCACGGCGCTCGCTCAGCGATGGCATTTCGATTGGAAAGACATTCAATCGATAATAAAGATCTTCACGAAATAAATTATCATTTATCATCGTTTCTAAATCACGATGTGTTGCAGCAACAACCCTCACATCAGTGGTAATAGTTTTAGAACCACCCACTCTTTCAAATACTTTTTCTTGCAATACGCGTAGTAACTTAACCTGCATTTGCAGCGGCATATCACCAATTTCATCTAGAAATAGTGTGCCATTCTCAGCCAATTCAAAACGGCCTTTACGAGTTGAAATTGCGCCAGTAAATGAGCCTTTTTCATGTCCAAAAAGTTCACTTTCTAATAATTCAGGTGGAATTGCACCACAGTTTACCGGAATGAAAGGACCATCCCGTCGCTCTGACATGTAATGAATATTGCGGGCTACAACTTCTTTACCTGTACCTGACTGACCTAATACTAAAACAGTCGCACCTGAAGTGGCCACTTGGCTTATCAGATGACGAACATTGGCTATCCCTTCACTTCGTCCAACAAGAGATCTAAATAACTTTGTCTGATTCGCACTAGTGGGAATTTGCGGTTGTTTAGCTTGACCATAAACTTGGCAAAAATGGAGTAGCTCAGTTAATTGTGGGTAATTGATAGGCTCATCAATAGTGCCAAGTACATTAACACCATTAATTTCAACCGTACCAATCAATAATACTGGCTGCCAAGGAATGGATGACTGAACATCTTTAATAAACTCTGGCGATACTGATTCAGTATCAATGACTAAGGCTCTAAAACGAGATTCACGTGATAATGAAGCAAGATCATCAGTAGAGATGACATGATGTTTTTCATCTAAGAATTCAAAAATACAACAAAGACGAGAGACTCGCTCAGAAGGTTCAGCAACAATTAAAATTCGTTGTTCTATTTGCATCATTAAGAAGGCCAAAGCTCTAGTTATTAGTTATTCAAAGTCATATTCATGTTATTGGCTGTCTATTTGCAAACATCATAGAGTTAGCACACATTACAGAGTCTAGACTTGAATATTGATTATCACGCTATATTTTTTGAGTCAGAAGACACAATTATAATATAAACATTAACATAGCAGAATGCATACTCATATTTTTTAATCTTTACTTAAATATAGCCAAACCAGCAATAAAGTTTAAACGAATACGCAAAAATTAAATATTGTATTATCAGAGCATGAGAATCAAGCATCAGAAGACATTATTCTACCATGCTGTTGATTTAAGTCACCAACAGTTGTTTTTATAGGCAGGTTTCAACATTTTATTTCAAAAAGTAAATAAAACGAGCATTCGCTTTAACTGCAACCTTAAAACTTATCAGCAATAAAAAAGACGCCATTGGCGCCTGTTTTACAATCGTAACACTTAGTATCAACTTGCTTCTGAAGTCATCAAGTGCATATCTTGAGGAATGGCATCCCAGCCTTCTTTAATGGTTCGAAGAATCCCCGAAACATCATCAATCGCTTTAACATCATTATTCATATTTGCCTCTGAAATACGGCGTAACATGAAGTCATATAGTTCACTTAAATTACCCGCTACAGAATCTTTTACATCCATATTCAAGCTGTTATTTAGACCGTTTATAATTCCAATCGCTTTATTGATTGCAACGCCTTTGCCTTGTAAATCTTGAGTTTCGATTGCGTAACGACTTTGAGCTAAACGCAACAAAGCACCATCGAACATCATTTGGATTAAACGATGCGGGGAAGCAACAGCAATCTCACTATCTAGAGATACTTTGCGGTAAGATTTTATTGATCCTCTCATAGGTCACCTTCGCTACTTATTTGAATCGACTGATTGATATATATTAATTTGGCGTTGATTTTTCTTTCTAGCTTGAAGCAATGCCTGAATATGCTTAAGAACATTTCTCGCTCTTAATTCAAACCCTTCACTAATTACGATCTGTTCTTGAAGTGTCTTTTTAGCAAGTTCTACATCTGTCTCATCAATACTATCGAGTAAAATTTGACGCTCTACAGTCAACTCTTGCAAAATAGATACCAACTCATCAGACTGTTCATTTTCTGATGGGGTATTTTCTAATGTCTGCAGTGTTTGTTCTATTTTTTTATTAGTTTCGTTAAGTTGTTTCATAAATTAACTGCTTGGAACTGAGCCTGGAAGTGAATTTAAACGCTCTACGAGGCCCGAACTTTGTTGGTTCATTTGAGCAACGATTAAATCCATTGTATTGAACTGTTTAAATAATCTTGCTTCTAACAGCTCCATTTTCAAACTAAATGCGTCTCGTTGGTCATCTAAACGACTCTTTTCACTGGTTAAGCTATTATTTCGGTTATCAATGAGTCCACCAGTTTTCACATAACCTTCGACCATAGTATCTAAACGATTAGCGATCCCAGTATCAGGAGTCGCAAATAAGCCTTCAACTAAATCCATATTTTCACTAATTGCAGTATCTAACTTATCACTATCAATTGACATTTTACCGTATCGATCAGTCTCGATGCCTATGTCATATAATGCAACAGTTTGTCCATCAACATCGACTCGGTTACTGATCATACTGCGCATTTGAGATTCGATTGAGCGGATCATCGAATCCCCCTGCAAAGCAGCCGCTTCTTCTTTTTCAGTATCGTATTTAGACATGTCACTAATTGAAGTAACTAATGTATTGTAAGCGTCAACAAAGGCTTGGATATTCTCTTTAACCAGCTCGTCATCTTGTTCTATTTTCAATGTTGTTGTCTTAGCAATGTCAGCATCTGTTAACGACAGAGTCACACCAGCGATGGCATCTGTAACTTCATTAGATTGTGATGTTACTTTTTGACCATCTATGTATAAAACTGCATTTTCAGCAGTTTGTAATGTCGTCAGGTTACCGGCGCCAAACATGTCATCTAGTCCTGTACCTGCAGTATCTGTTGCAGTTATAGTAACTTCATTGTCTGTACCAGGCTCATCTGAGCTAAACACTAACCGACTTCCAGCATCACTTGTAATAATGGTGGCTGTCACACCAGAATTATCAGTTGAACTGTTAATTTTACTGGCAATATCTTCAAGTGAATCAGTCGCTTCAATATCAACAGAGAAAGCTTCACCGTTGACAGAGAGGTCCAAACTACCAGCCCCGACACCTAAAGTTGGATCAGCAACGTTTGCTCCAGCCACTTTATGTGAAGATGCGAGTTGCTCGACTTGGATCTGATAACTACCTGTTTGCGCAGTTTTATCGGCCGTAGCGCCAAAATAAATACTGTCACCCGTAGACACTTTGCGAATATTTAATGAATCAGGATCGCTCAGTTTCTCTAACGCATCTTGGAAGGTAGATAATTTACTTTTCAATGAACCGATAGCTGAAACCTTAGCATCTATTGTTGCTTCACTTTTGTCGAATAGTGCCTCTTTGGGAAGTTTTTCAGCATCGACCAATACACCGACAATGGTGTTGATATCAAGGCCCGAGCCAATACCAGTTGCTGTTAATGCCATAATTTCCTCTTAGATACTTCGATAAAAATGTGAGCGACCAAAGATTACTAAAACTGCTGATTTTATGCTTCTGTATTAAGCAAAATTCCTGCCACTTCAGCCAGTTTTTTTGATAATTCCAACGCTTCGGCATTGGGTATCTGTCTTATTATATCACCTGAATCTACATCCATAACGCTAATGACATTTTGACCGGAATCATCATCTAATTTGAAAGCCAAACCTTTTCGCATCAATGCAGTCATATCATTAAGATCGTTGGTAATATCTGCTAAATCTTGTTTGTCAGAATCTTTTTCTGTCAAATCTTTACTTTCTTGCTCTGTTTTTTCAAGCTCAGTGACTTTCGACTTTTCTTCAGCTACCGCAGCCTTAGTCTCAGTAAGCTGACGAGTCCCCATATTATCAGTAAGGGTATTTGAGGTACCAGTAAAATTGATATCCATAGCCATCTTACGCCTCTTAGTTAGTTTATTACGATAATCATCATCAAAAACGACAAAAGGGAGATCTATCAAGACCTCCCTTCTTAAATTTTCAAACTCTAATTCGATTAGTCAAATTAGAGAAGAGAAAGTGCAACTTGAGGTAGTTGGTTAGCTTGTGCAAGCATTGCTGAACCCGTTTGTTGTAAAACCTGATTCTTAGTCATTTCAGCTGTTTCTTTAGCAAAATCCACATCTACGATTCGAGACTTAGCATCTGCAACGTTTGCTTGAGTGTTAGCACTGTTAGCAATGTTGTGAGCAAGACGGTTTTGTTTCGCACCTAAATCTGCACGTTGGCTATCAATAGTGGCAATCGCTGCGTCAATTTTAGTTAGAGCTGAAGCACGACCTGCGGAGGTAGCATTAGTTAGACCTCCAACTGATAAGCTAGTCGAATCACTTGTAGCTACTGTAATAGTAATGTCTTCGCCATCTTGGTGACCAACTTGGAAATTCTTGCCGCCTGAAAAACTACCATCCAATAATTTAGTATCACCAAATGCAGTATTGTTTCCGATTTCAGTGATTTCTAAGGCAAGCTCGTCCATCTCTGCTTTAATAGCTGCTAAATCTTCAGTACTGTTTGCACCATTCTCAGATTGTACAGTCAGGTCACGCATGCGCTGAAGCATGTTAGTTTGCTCTTGCATCGCGCCTTCAGAAATTTGCGCAATTGAAATTGCATCGTTAGCGTTACGCATGCCCACTTCTAAACCACGAACTTGAGAGTTCAAACGGTTAGAAATCGCTAAACCCGCCGCATCATCTTTTGCACTGTTAATACGTAAACCGCTTGATAAACGTTCCATCGATGTGGCTAAGTTACCAGTTGAAGCGTTTAAGTTCTTTTGCGCTTTCATTGAAGTTACGTTTGTATTTACTGTAATAGCCATAATTTGATTCCTCTTTATACCTGGCTTTAAAACATTGCCTGTCTTTATTGCCAGGCGGGTCTATTGGGTTACAAATACTTTAACGGCAGCGTTTTAAGATACTTTAGAAATTATTTGAACATTTTTCGAACATTTATCATATTAGCTAGAAAACAGTGGCTTACAGGCATTAAAAAAGCCATATTCATTCAAAAATGGATATGGCTTTTTATGCAATTGGTTAACTAAACTACATTTCTGGGATGTAAATTACCCCAGTAGCGAAAGTGCAACTTGAGGTAATTGATTCGCTTGTGCAAGCATTGAACTACCTGTTTGTTGTAATACCTGATTTTTGGTCATTTCAGCTGTTTCTTTGGCGAAATCTACATCTACAATTCGGCTCTTAGCATCAGCAACGTTTGCCTGAGTGTTAGCACTGTTAGCGATGTTGTGTGCTAAACGGTTTTGTTTTGCACCTAAGTCAGCACGTTGTTCATCAATTGACTTAATCGCTGCATCAATTTTGTTAAGGGAAGAAGCTCGCCCTGCAGAAGTAGCATTAGTTAAAGCGGCAACTGATAAGCTTGTTGAGTCACTTTGCTTTACAGTTATACTAATATCTTCGCCATCTTGATGGCCAACTTGGAAAGTTTTACCTGCTGAAAAACTACCATCCAATAACTTAGTATCACCGAATGCAGTACTGCCACCAATAGCGGTAATCTCTTCTGCAAGTTGATCCATTTCAGCTTTAAGTGCAGCTAAATCCTCTGTGCTGTTTGCACCATTTTCAGATTGAATCGTTAGATCACGCATACGTTGCAGCATATTTGTTTGTTCTTGCATCGCGCCTTCAGCAATTTGTGCAATCGAAATTGCATCATTTGCATTACGCATACCCACTTCTAAGCCGCGAACTTGAGAGTTCAAGCGGTTAGAAATAGCCAGACCTGCCGCATCATCTTTTGCACTGTTAATACGTAAACCACTAGATAAGCGTTCCATCGAGGTCGCCAACCCCTGAGTTGAAGTGTTTAAGTTTTTCTGTGCCTTCATTGATGTAACGTTTGTATTTACTGTAATAGCCATAAATAAATCCTCATTCTTAGTTTTGTTGCCAAGACTTTGGAGCTTGGCTAAATTTTACAATTTAACGTGGGTCATTATTGTTTACATATTTTGCAAAATTCAAAAACCTTGCTAGATATAGTCAAACAACGAAATAGAACCGACTTTGCCGAATACACTCGACACGGCATTTAATGCCAGTTGCTGTTTTTCAAACTCAGTTATTGCTGCGGCATAATCCAAATCTTCAAGCATGGATAAAGCACTGTCATTAACGATTTTTTCTTCTGCGTGATTTGTAGAGATACTTTCTAAACTCTTCAAGCTATTGCCTGCAATACTTCTTGCCGCACTGACTTGAATTTGACCACTATCGATATTATTCAATAGCTGTGCCAACTTTGAGTTACCTTGGGGAGTATTTGGTATTGTAGGGTCTTCAAGCATAGAAATTGCTTGATTAAAGGTATCTAAAATACTGACTGTTTCTTGCGGTTCCATAGTGAAAGAGTCACCTGCAACGGGCTGTCCAGACAATTGAACCTCAATACCGTTAAAGCTTACAGGGTTACTGGGATCAAAATTGGGCACTGTAGAAATAACTGCTCCGCCAGAGTCTTCTATTTGTAAATCCAATACACCGGCGTTATCAACAAACTTAAACGTGTAGGTATCTTCAACATGAGCAGCGGAATCAAATATTGCCGCCTTATCTACGGTAAAGTCACCTTGTTGGGATGGCAGATAATTGACGCCATAGTCACCTAAAGGGTTTGAGGCATTCATAAATACCGTATCCCCTGGCACATTTGTTCCTACGGTGACACCGGAGGCAACAATACTTTGCCGCTCTCCGCTATCTCCGCTATAAACAATTTCGCCATTGTTATCAAAAGCAAACGGAGGGTTATTCGTGTTGTTCCCCGCGAAAATATAATTGCCAGACTCGTCTTTAGTGTTGGCTATCGACATTAACTCTTCTAAGCTATCTTTCATTTCATCGGCAATCATTTGCCGTTCAGACTGAGATAAACTGCCGTTTGCAGCGCGTTGTAGCTGTTCACGCATACTGCTCATCAAGGTTTCAGTGCTGCCTAACTTGCTTTCACTTAATCCAAGGTGCTTTTGAGCGTAATCAACATTTTTGACATATTGATCAACTAGTGCGTTTTTCTGCCTTAAGGTATCAACACCAATTGCCGCCACAGGATCATCGCCAGCAGTATTAATCTTTTTGCCGCTTGCCAACTGTTCAAGAATTTTATTGGTTGCAGACTGCCCCTTTGAAATACTAGAAGTATTCTGGTTAAACATTTGAGCGGTTGAAATTCGCATAACTGATTCTCCTAGCGAACAGAACTAAGCAATGAGTCAAACATCTGCTGAGCAGTTGTCATGATTCTGGCGGAAGCTTGATATGACTGTTGAAAACGCATGAGGTTAGCTGCTTCTTCATCTAAATTAACACCAGACTCACTTTGAACTCGATTGTAAGCTTGCTGATAAACCGCTTCATTAGACGCAACAGATACTGCTGCAGCTTTAGTTTTACTGCCAATATCTAATTTACTGCCCTCAAAAACACCGGCTAAGGTTGTAGTGCCACCATTCATCAATTTTGCATCTGACAATTTAGCCATTTCAACTGCATTACTGTTATCACCTTCAGCAAATGACAAGTCGAAGGTATAAGTATCAATAACACCGCCAGCAGAACTATCATCGATTTCAAAATCAAATCCAAAAGGTGTACTGATTTGAGGTGGTGTAAATGCAGTAGGTCCACCAATAGCAGTACCATCGACATCAAATGCTTGATATGTATTAGTGACGGTATCAATCTGAATCGTGATTTCACTGTCTGTGAGCGGGAAGTTAGCATTAGTACGATCTATGCTAGTTAACTGAACACTCGTATCACCCGAATTTGTTGACTCGCCTATGATTTTAGGGCCTGCTGCAGCAATACCTTTTGGGTCTGTCATTTCAACCCCGATACCTGCGGCTGCACCTGCGTTTGGTCTTATTTCAAACCTATCACCATCAGCGAAACCCGCTGGAACTGAATCAATTTGAATAGAAAAACCATCCCCACCCGTTAATTGGTTATTCACAGCATCATAAGTTAACGCTTGGGTCTCACCCGTTTTAGTATCTTTTAATTCATAAGATGAAGGTGCAGTAAATGAAAGCTCATATGAACTCCCTGTTAATTGACCGACATCATCAATATTAACTTTTAATTTGGCAGTACCAGTATTACCTTCGTATTCGCCAACTCGGCCAGCTGCCATCGTTGGAGCATTAATATCGGTAAAAATATTCTGTCCAAGCTCACCATTTAAATCAAAACCCTTAGACTGCATTTCATTGAATGCATCAGCAACACCTAGAGCAAGTTGTCCTAACTCTTGGTTAACTGGAATTAAGGTTTCATCCCTAAATTTGAACAACTCTCCGAGTTGCCCGCCAAGTTTAGAACCATCAATAACTAAAGTTTGGTTACCTGTTGACGTTGTCAGTCTCGGCTCATTAGGATAAGGGTCGCCTGTGGTTGTGCCCACTTGCATAGCCACTTCACCAGACACTAGCATCACAGAGCCGCCCAACATGACGCTTTTGCCACCATTTTCTAACGGAATCACATTCACTTCTGAGTATTCACTTAATTCAAGAATTAACGCATCTTGTTGATCAAGTAACTGGCTATCTTGTTGTCCGCCCGATTTCATTAGCTCTAAATTAATATTGGCGAGCTCAGTACTAATTTCATTGATTCGATCTGCAACAGCGCCAATTTGACTATTGGTTTGTTTCATCTGTGAATCTAAGTGAGACTGCATTTGATTCAAGCTAGTCGCAGTTTGCTGTGCAGCACCTAACATACTGTCACGCATACCAATATCTGTAGGCAGATCGGCGACACTATTAATACTGGCAAAAAAATCAGTCAATCTATCAGGAACCATAGAGCCAATTTGAGAATATAGCTGATCCATTTCGTTCATTTTAGTGAAGCGAGTTTCCGCGCCACTCATTGCGGTTTGGCCAATACGCAACTCTCTTGCTGCATAGTCGTTATATATCCGTTTAACATCGGATACATAAGTGCCCTGTCCATAAAAACTATTACCAATTTTTTGGGACTCTAATGACGATTGCTCAGCCACTTGACGGTGATAACCCACCGTATTGGCATTGGCAATATTATTACTGGTCACGCCCATTTGAGATTGCGCAGCCAGTACACCCGTACGGGCAATGTTTAGTAAGTCAACAGCCATTAGTTAGTCTCTCCTGGTAATACAGACTTAAGCCCATTGGTCACTGACTCCATCACCTTCAACACTTTTTGTGCATATTGTGGATCAGTGGCATAACCAGCTTTTTGTAATGCATGTATAAACTTGGCAGGCTCTGCTGCCACTTTTTTAGCTTCTTGATAACGCTCGCCATTTGAAATAAATGACACAAAATCATTAAAACTCTGCTCAATACTGTCGTAGGTTCTGAAGTCGGCTTTTTGCTTCACTGCTACCCCTTGTTCATACTCCAAGGTATTCACCGAGGCTTTATCACCTTGCCAGCGCTTATCAGCTTTAATATTGAATAAGTTGTTACTGGCCTCACCATCATGACGGCGGATCATTTTTTGTCCCCAGCCAGTTTCTAATGCTGATTGTGCTAACAAGACTTCTGGTGTGGTACCTAATGCTTTCGCCGCTTTTTCTGCATGGGGATATAACACGGCAACAAAATGCTCAGGATTTTCAAATTCGCTAGGGGCTTTATTTATCGTTTGCGGCAATTGATTGCCACTCGTGGCAACAGAAGTCACCGACTTTCCAGCCAAAATTTGCTGAAGTGCCGCCTCATCAATCGCATCATGGCTCGAAGATAATTGCTCAATATTAATGGCCGGTTGCTGAATTGAATGCACTGCAATGCTAGAAGACGGTATGGCAGGTTGATTTAGCGTTTTATCATCACGAGAATGATTATCGAACATGCCATGCTTTATTTTTGCATCGATATCACCACGAAGCACTGACGCTGGTCTAAATGGGGTATCTTGCGGTGATAACTGCTGCACCATCAAGTCTGCTATGCCCAACATGCCCTTATCTGATAAATCCACCGACATTTGTTGATCACGCATGTTTTCAAAAAACTCGGTGGTTTGGCTGTTCATTGGACTATCTGATTTAAAAGCTGCATTGGCATCACGCATGCTTTTCATCAGCATTTGAATGAAGATACCTTCAAACTGTTTCGCGACTTCTTTAAGCGCGCCTTTCTCGTCTTTCTGAGCTTGAGAACGTAATGAATCTAGTCCTCCTAGATCCAGAAAGTGCGATGAATTTGACAGCTTTTCCATAGTCGTACCGACAATTTTTAGATGATGATAAGTTCTCCATGCAAAGCGCCTGCCATCTTTAACGCTTCGAGTATTGCAAGTACATCAGAAGGAGCTGCACCTACAAGGTTTACCGCTCTCACAAGCTCATCAAGGGTGGTACCAGGGTCAAAAAGAAACATACGGCTGTCAGCTTCGGCCACATCAATGGTTGAATCAGTAGTGACAACTGTTTGACCATTTGCAAAAGCATTAGGTTGAGAAACTTGCGTGGCCTCAGCAATGGTTACCGTTAGACCGCCATGGGTAACTGCAGCTGGCATTAACTTCACATTTTGGCCAACAACAATCGTGCCTGTACGAGAGTTAACAATCACTTTCGCCGACTCGCTGGCTATCTCGACTTCAACATTTTCTAATGTGGCTAAAAATGACACTCGTTGAGATGCATCACGTGGTGCACTGACTTGAATAGAAGTGCCATCTAACGCGCGTGCCATTCCAGGGCCTAAAAAGCTATTAATCGCATCAGCCATGCTCTTTGCCGTTGAAAAATCCGAACGATGTAGATTAAACGTCAAGTGGTCACCTGTAGCAAAAGGCGACATCACACTACGTTCAACCATTGCACCACCAGGAATACGTCCCACTGTTGGGGTATTTTGAATAACTTGCGAACCATCTAGGCCTTCTGCGCTAAAGCCACTAACAACTAAACTTCCCTGCGCAATAGCATAAACATTGCCGTCGACTCCTTTAAGAAAAGTTTGCAGCAGTGTTCCACCACGTAAACTTTTGGCTTCACCAATACTGGATACGGTAATGTCAAGATTTTGACCTGGTTTGATAAATGCTGGCATTTCAGCGTGTACAGCTACCACTGCAGAGTTTTTGGTTTTCGGTTTAACATTATCAGGTAGGTTAATGCCAAAGTTTTTCAGCATCGTTCTAAAGGTTTGTTCGGTATAACGCGTTTTTTCACCTGTGCCTGGTAAGCCAACAACAAGACCATAACCAATCAATTGGTTGCTACGCACCCCTTGAACATTGGCAATATCTTTAATTCGTTGCGCTTGAACAGGCGCTGTAAGGGCCAACATTGTAGTAATAGCTGCTGTAACAACCACACCTTTTAAAAATGATTTAGTCTTCATGGCATACTCCTTAGAAAGGCCACCATTCGCCCATAAAGAAGGAGCTTAACCAACCCACTTTTTGGACATCTGCAAACGTGCCAGTACCACTGTATTGAATACGGGCATTGGCAACACGGGTTGATTCAACGGTATTTTCTGGGGTGATATCTTGACTACGAACCATGCCTGTAACACGGATAAATTCATCTCCATTATTGATTGAGATCCATTTTTCGCCACGTATCACTAGATTACCGTTACTGAGCACTTGCATTACGTTGGCTGAGATACTGCCATCTAAACTGTTTGACTGATCGGCATCAGACTCACGTTTGGTATCCATAGAATCTGAATAGCGCAAATCGAGTGGCACCCCTTTGATGGTGACATTACCGCCACCGGCATAAATCGGATCGACACTTAAATTTGAATCTTTTTTGATTTCGTTGTTAGCACTTTTAGTGGCTTGTGTTGACTCATTTAATAACACCGTAATGATATCGCCCACTTTATGTGCTCTGATATCTGAATATAAACTCGATGCTTGATGGTCCATATAAATAGAGCCTGTCGATACCATCTGAGTTGCGGGTGCATCAGGATAAACAGGCGCATAAAATGGATCGTCAGGAATGGGCTTTTTTTGGGTTGAGCTACAAGCTGATAGCACAATAACTGATGCTATGACTAGATATGTTTTCATCATCCCTCTCCTAATCATCAAACGTTATAAGTTTTGCGTTACGTAAGACATCATCTGGTCAACAGCTGAAATCACTTTAGAGTTCATCTCATAAATTCGCTGACTTTGAATAAGGTTCACTAACTCTTCAGTCACGTTTACATTCGATGTCTCAAGCGCGCCTTGACGAATCGCCCCTAAACCGTCCAATGATGCAGTGCCTTGAATAGGCGTGCCGCTTGAACCCGTTTCGGTGTAAAGGTTTTGACCCACTGGATCTAACCCTGATGGATTAATGAAATCACTCATCGCCAATTGACCAACAACCGTACTTTCTGTCGCGCCAGATAATTTAACCGAGATTTCACCTTCTGAAGATACAGTTATTGAAGTGGCATCATCAGGAATAGTAATAGAGGGTTGTAAAACATACCCTGAACCTGGAGTCACGATTTGACCATTTTCATCAAGACTGAATTGGCCGTTACGCGTGTAAGCTGCTGTGCCATCCGGCATTTCAACTTCAAAAAAACCCGGACCTTCAATCATTAAGTCCAATGAGTTGTCAGTTGTTAGCATATTGCCCTGAGTGAACATTTTCTGCGTCGCGACAACTTTGGTACCTGCACCAATGTTTAAGCCATTAGGTAACTTAGTGTTATCAGCACTAATACCCCCAGCCTGATTGACGGTTTGATAGAGTAAATCTTCGAATACTGCTCGGCTCTTTTTATAGCCAACGGTACTGGCATTGGCCACATTGTTAGAAATAACAGCAATATCGGTTTGTTGGGCATCAAGGCCTGTTTTACTGATCCATAAAGCGGGATGCATAATAATTACTCCTAACTAATTCTCATTAAAGACGAGGATGCGCGATCTAGATCTTCGGCATTTTTCATCATCTTCACTTGCATTTCGTATTGACGCTGAATATCAATTAACGCCACCATTTCCGATACAGCATTAACGTTACTTCCTTCAACTGCGCCGCTCTCAACGGTTACATTAGGATCATTCGGCGCATTTAAGCCCGATGTCAGCCTAAATAAACCATCTTCGCCACGCATCATTTCTGCATTATCTGGATTGACTAATTTAATTCGCGCCACTTCTTCAATCACATCTGCGGTAGCCCCCTGTGGTCTTACAGAAATAATGCCATCAGGTGATATCTGAACTTTATCGATTGGTAAAGGCAGTACAATTGGCCCAGCTTCACCCATCACTGGATTACCACGGCCATTGGTCAGTAAACCGGTACTGTCAAAACTTAGACTCCCAGAACGGGTATAAGCCTCACCACCTTCTTTACTTTGAACCGCAATCCAACCTTGATCTTTAATTGCAATGTCTAAATCTCGCCCTGTAGTTTTAATCGGGCCAGAATTAAAGTTGTGTCCGGGACTTTCTGTCATGGCAAACACACGTGTAGGTAGACCTTCACCAAATGCTTGCATAGAGCGAGCTTGAGCAAGATCAGCTTTAAAACCATCAGTATTGGCATTAGCTAAATTATTGGCACGAACAGCCAAAGCATTCATATTCTGCTTTGCCCCACTCATGGCAACATAAAGTAATTTGTCCATTTGCTGCTCCGTCAAACTTTTTACATAACAAAAGATATATACAGAACTAGCAATCAGTGTGCCAACACATGAAAGTAGAAATAATTAAAGCTAAGCTAATGAATTTGAGATGGAATAAAACGATTACCTGGTGAGGTACTAATAAGAAGGGGGTCAATTAAAATGGCAAAGAGTTGCCGTTGCGGCAACTCTTTGAAAATCTAAACTCTATGATTAATCAAAACCTTAATCGATAACTAGCGGATTTGTAGTATTGACTGATTCAAGGTGTTATTCACCTCAAGCGTACGAGAGTTAGCTTGGAAGTTACGTTGAGCTGAGATTAAGTCAACCAATTCTGTGGTCAAATCAACGTTAGACTGCTCAAGTGCTGATGAACGAATACTACCGAACGTGCCACTATTGGCTTCACCTGCCAAGGCTGCACCAGAATCTAAGCTCGCTTTCCAAGAGGTATTACCCACTTGAGTCAAACCTTGTTCATTAGCAAAACGCACTAGTGCAACACGCGCCAGTGGCTCAGTTGAACCATTACTGTAACTTGCAGTCACTAAGCCATCAGAACCGATACCCACATTGGTTAAACGACCTACTGTTGTACCGTCTTGGGTTAACTCAGTCACTTCAAAAGGTGAAGCATATTGTGTTGGGTTATTAAAACCAAGAGTTAATTTTTGAGTACCATCAGCACCAGGACCTAGAACATTTGCGCCATTGACACCCAGCTCGACCGTTTCAACAGTTGCGGGATCTGAACCTGTGTAAGCTCCGGCATCATTAAACTTCAATACTGACCCTTTCCAACCTGATGCATTTTCAGCAAGTGCCGTACCATCTGCAATACCATCGCCGGTAGTATCTACACCGTATGAACCACCATTTGCTTGATCAATATCGACCTGCTCGCCATCAACGGCATAAAAGGCAACCCAGTTACTCTCACCGGTATAAGCACCATCTGTTGGTTTGATGAAATAGGTTGTCATAATGTGCGACTCACCTAATGAATCATAAATAGTCACTGACGTTGAGTTATTAAACGTATCTGGATCGTTTGGATCAAAGTTAGCAGGATCTAATGCTGACTCACCTACATTTAAGTTCATTTGCAAACCAACATTACTGGTTTTTACAGGGCTACCAGCAGTATCTGGAATTTTAATCGGTACAGTACTCGATAAGCTCACCGAAGTAGAGTTACCATCGGCATCAACTGGGAAACCTTGTAAGAAGTTACCCGCTGAATCTGTCATGAAACTTTCAGAGTTCACTTTAAATGCACCAGCACGTGTAAATGAGTGATCTTGCGTACCCACTTCAGATGCCGTAACAAAGAAACCACCGCCACTGATAGCCATATCAAGTGAGTTACTGGTGAATTGTAAGCTACCTTGTTGAAACTGTTGTGCCACTTGAGTCGTGGTTGCACCACCACCCACTGCAGTTTTACTGTTTGAAAAAATAGAATTAGCATAAACATCAGCAAATTCAGCACGAGACTCTTTAAAACCAATTGTATTAACGTTGGCAATGTTATTTGCTGTGGTATTGAGATCTTTTTGAGCAGCTGAAATACCACTCAAAGCAATGTTAAACGACATAATTCACCCCTTCTCTTACTAATTCTATTTATTGTTAATAGTCAGTATTCTGACCATTATTGAAATTTGGTTTTAAGCTTTCCACGGTCTAACTTTTAGTAAATTAACTTTCCGCAACAGCAAGTACATCTGACAATTGAATGCCGCCAATACCACGAAGGTTTAATATCGCCCCGGTTGTGACATCACCCAATGAAACGCTGGAAACATGTGCGTAAGTCGATACCGCTAAGTCTTCTGATGTGCCATCAATTTTACCGTTAGCTTTAATGGCATAATTTCCTTCAGCAACAGGCTCACCGTTTTTATCTAGGCCATCCCATGTCACATCGATGTTACCGCCTGCAGAACCATCAACTTCGAATGTTCTGATAACTTGGCCGGATTCATCCTCGATATTCACAGTAATGCTGTCAATCGGTGTCGGCGTACTGATCACCCCTTTCACTTCAGGGCTTTCACTAGAGATATGCCCTGTATCTGATGGAATAAGTACTTTTTGACCAACAAGTCCTGATGCTTGTAACGCTTGGCTGGAGCTAGTTAAGTTATTTAGATTTAGGATTTCTTCATTCAATTTTGAGATACCATCAACCGTTGAGAAAGATGCCATTTGAGAAATCATCTGGTCATTTTCTACAGGTTTAAATGGATCTTGCATTGACAGCTGTTGGCTTAATAAAGCGAAGAAATCCGCTTGAGTCAGCTCCTGGCTATTAGGCTCAGGTGTTTCAGCGACTTCAGCATGCTGAACACTGTCTAGAAAAGCATTACCTGTCGTAGCCGTTTGTGTTGTATTTGAAGCAACACTACTTGTACTGCTCGACTGTGTCTGCGGCAATGTTTGACTGCTGTAAGGATTTACGAGGCTCATCTGTTACCTCCATCAAATTTCATATTACTTACCCATACGAAGCGTTTGCTGCAGCATAGATTTAGCTGCATCAGCCACTTGGACATTCATTTGATATGACCGAGATGCAGAAATCATGTCTGCCATTTCTTCCATCACATTCACATTCGGTTTATAGATAAACCCATCACCATCAGCCATTGGATGATCAGGAGAGAACTCCTTTAATAATGGTTTATCACTTTCAACAATGCCTTTAACACTGACACTGTGAGAACTATTTTGTTGACTCGTCGCTTTAGCCATTTCAGCTTCAAAAATCGGATGGCGCGACTTATAAGTTTGATCAACACTACTAGAGACTGAATCGGCGTTGGCAATGTTACTGGCAGTCGTATTCAGTCGCACTGATTGTGCTGACATACCTGAACCTGACACATTAAAAATATTAAATAGACTCATGATTAATCTCCTCTAATCGCTTTACGCATGCCAGAAAACTTACTTTCAAGGAAACCCAATGACATTTGATATTCTAAAGAGTTTTGCATAAAAGCAGCTTGTTCTTGCTGGGAGTCAACGGTATTGCCATCGCCTGTATCTGGCTGATTGGGTACGCGGAACTGAACATGTTCTTGGCTAAGCGCCTTTAAATCAAAATGCTTGTCAGTTGTTTGACTCATTTGTAAACCTTGCTGATGAGAACGAGCACTATTCATGGCAGACGCAAAGTCTACATCACGTGCTTTATAGCCAGGCGTATTTGAATTGGCGATGTTACTTGATAGCACTTCAGCCCTTTGAGCACGAATGCCCAATGAGTATTGATGTATCCCCAAACCATTTTCAAAATTAATCGCCATAAAATTGCCTCCATCAGCTAACTGAGAGGAATAAAGCAAAGGTTATGCCAAAACATTTAGGAAGTAGATGCGAAATAGATAAAAAAAATAACGCCAGCAGAAGCTGGCATAGAAAATGATAAAAAACCTTTATTTACAATGTATTATAATTAGGTTTTCTTTTGATAATAAATACCAGGGTTACATCGAACCATGCTGAATTCGTCAGTCAAACCTGAGATAGATTCTGACGCACCTAAAAATAGTATGCCGTTAGGATTCAAAGCGGCAGCAAATTGCCGCAGTATTTTAGCTTTTGCCTCAGGGGCAAAATAAATCAGTACATTACGACAAAAAATAATGTCGTATTTACCTAAAAGGCTATAACTTTCAAGTAAGTTATGCGCTCTAAAGTTCACTAATCGCTTAACGTTATCTTTAACTTTCATATTACCAGACGGTAATTGATCAAAGAATTGGCGTTTGCGTTCAGGAGATAACCCACGCGCTAACGCTAAACTGTCATATTCTGCATTCTTACACCGCTCTAACATCGAAGGTGATAAGTCAGTTGCTTGAATAGTCGCGTTTCCGGGTAACGCACCAGGCTTACGTTGCTGATACTCAAGAATGGTCATCGCTAAGGAGTAAGGTTCTTGCCCAGACGAGCATGCAGCTGACCATATTTTCAATGGACGCCCTAAACGGCTATATTCAGGTAATAATGAATTATGAAGTAATTCAAAGGGGTATTTATCCCTAAACCACAAGGTTTCATTTGTGGTCATGGCATCAATAACTTCTGCCCGTAAATGTCTTTCAGTTGGCTTCATTGAGCGTTTAACGACTTCAGATAATGAGGGTAAATCATGTTTACCCATCAATGGAGCCAAACGACTTCTGACCAAGTACTGCTTGTTGTCACCTAATACAATGCCGCTGTGCTGCTCTAAAAAAAGCTTAAACTGATTATATTCTGCTTCAGCGAGTGATTTATTCGTCACATTTACACCCTATTATAAAGAAACTACCTACAAGTAATTTCAGTGTGAACCGGTCACTTGATTGACTCATCTAACGCTATCAATGTTGACTTGCTAACTCAAACATTCATTTTAATGAACTTAACGAGATGCTGCAGTTTCATAGATAACATTCATCTGTCTATTAAGTTAATCATAGACAGAGAATGATAATAATGCTTATAAAATTAAGTGTTTATTTACAGCAGAAGCCAGCTCATCCGGATTAAATTTTGCGATAAAATCATTTGCACCGACTTTCTCAACCATTGCTTGGTTAAAGACACCACTTAACGAAGTATGTAATACAACTTTAATGTCTTTTAGTTTTGGATCATCTCGAATTTCAGCAGTTAGGGTATAACCGTCCATCTCAGGCATTTCAATATCAGAGATGATTAATGGAATTTCGTCAGCGACATTGTCCATTTCTGTTGCTATAGCTTTGAGTTTTTCGAGTGCATCTTTACCATCAATTGCAGTATCAATTTGCAGATTCAAAGACTCTAAAGAACGAATAATTTGTTTACGTGCCACCGCAGAGTCATCAATGACCATAATATGATAATGCTGATCACGGTCGATAGTTAACGCTTCATCAGCTTCTTTACTGATTTCAGTCTTAACAGGTGAGATTTCATCTAAGATTTTTTCAACGTCCAAAATCTCGACCAATTCACCTTCAATTTCAGTCACTGCTGTTAGATATGAATTACGTCCCGCACCTTGTGGCGGCGGCATAATTGATTCCCAGTTCATATTGATAATACGCTCAACAGAACTGACTAAGAACCCTTGAATACTGCGGTTATACTCAGCAATAATAATGAAGCAGTTCTCTGTTGAAGTTAAAGGACGGCCGCCTGTTGCCGCACTCAAATCAATCACAGAAATAGTCGAACCACGAATATGAGCAATACCTTTAATCATTGGGCTTAAGCGCGGTAATGTCGTTAATGGTGGACACTGTAAGACTTCTTTTACTTTGAAAACGTTGATACCAAATCGTTGACGGCCATTCAATTTAAAAAGTAACAACTCAAGTCTATTTTGACCAACGAGTTGGGTACGTTTATTGACTGATTCAAGAATACTCGACATAACCCTGCCTTGTTTATTTTACAGCCCCTTCCGGGCGTTTTTCTTATGATTTAAAGCGACAGTAAATCTATTACCATCAAATTGTACCACACGCTAAATTCGATTTTCTGACAATATGATTATCAACATACTAACTGGGCATGCTTATTGCTTCATGTAAAACAATGACAATAAAACCCCATATTGATAGTTGAACAGTCAAACTTCTGACTCACTGATGAGTACAATGCGACTCATATAAACAACTAAATTAATATTCTTGTTTAAATCCACAGATTTAAACCGTTAATAGAGAAGTATAGAGACATACTGGCAATACTGGCTAGAAACTAAAAATGAATAAAAGAATGCTATGGCTACTCATTATATTGTGTTCCTCTTTACCGGCTTTCGCCAGTGAAGACAGCACTATTACCTACTCTTTATCGACCATTACTGAGTTAGCTAAAGAGACTGTGGCAAAAAAAATTGCTAATAGTCCTTCATATAATAGTGATGCAAAGATAAATATCTTGCCACAACGTGTTGAAGGAAGGTTAACCCCTCCATCATGCTACCCGCCAATCAATGTAGAAATGGCCAGCGACAGACCGATTAACCGAACCAATACCGTAAAGATAAGTTGCAACAGTCCGGAGTACGATTACCCTTGGCAAATGTATTTATCCGTCAAAGTTGAAGTACTCTACCCTGTAGTGACGGCTAAAAGTATTATCGAGAAAGGCGAACTCATCACCAATGACACCATAGAAATAAATTATGTTGATCAGCACAGTATTCGTGGCCAGTTTTTCTCGGGTGTATCCGACATTATTGGCACTCGCTCAAAAAGACGAGTCCCAGCCAAAGCCCCATTACTCAATAATAACCTATGTTTTGTATGTAAAGGTGATTCAGTCTCCATATATGCAAAAACTAATAGCTTTGAAATAAAAACAGCCGGTGAAGCATTAAGAGACGGAAATGTGGGAGAGACCATTAGAGTCAAAAACTCTAACTCAAACAGGAAACTAGATGTTATTGTCATAGGTGTTGGAGAAGTTGAAGTTAGGATGTAAAATAATCCTAAAGTTCTTTCCAGCATGGCCGATACCCTGTTAGGAATACCATAAATTACGCTGGAGCCTTACATGGCAATTGATATTAACAATCTAAAAACAGCTTCACACACTCAGTTACGTACTAACCGTGACGCAAGTGCTGCGACAAAAACTGCAGAGTCAACGAGCAGTAATACAGCAGCAGTGAAAACTGATTCGGTCAGCATTACCTCGCAAGCACAACAGCTGCAAGGAGCTCAGAGCAAAATGGCATCGTTACCTGAAATTGATCAAAGCAAAGTTGATGCAATTAAAACAGCGATTTCTGAAGGTCGATATAAAGTCGATCCAGAAAAGCTTGCTGCTAATATTGCCAGTTTTGAAGCTGACATGAGCGGACTAAATTTCGACCAAGAGTAATTTCATAATGACTCTTGGCTAATCAAGCATTACAAATGTAATGTGGATTTTATGAAGAGTAACTTATGAATGAATTACTACAGCTGTTATCTTTTCAGCACGGCACTTTGTCGTCGCTGAAAAAACTTGTATCTGCAGAAAAGCAAGCGTTAACAGATCAAGATGCAGATACCCTTTTGGCTTTAGCCCGCGAGAAAGTAACCTGTCTCAATAATCTGCAGCAGAATGATCAGAAGCTCGCTAACCATCCTGATAAAGAATTACTTAGCACTGACACTGTATTAATTCAGAAAGTGGAAGAAGCCAAGGTAATATTAGAAGAGTGTAAAGACATTAATAATCAAAATGCCAGCTTGATTGAACTGAATATTGCGAGTTTAAATCGCTTTTCTCAAGCGATGCAAATGAGTCGAAACGCTACCAGCCTCACTTATAATGACAAAGGGCGAACGTCGACCATTTCATCATTAGGCTCTAATCTAAAAGCCTAATGTAAGCGTCAATTTCTGCTCCCATGAATAAAAACTATAAAAAAGCCGCTGTCATCAGCGGCTTTCTTGTATTTATTTGTAATAGCTCAATCAACATTAAAGCACTAAAAATAAGTGACTTCTTTGATTTTTCTTGGTCGATTGTCTTGCTGATATAAGTTCCACACTTGAGCAAAATCTAATTCTAATTCAGTAACATACATATCACCAGCGGGATAGCTTTTAATCACCTTAGCCCCCTTAATCATGCCAGAAACCTGAGTCGACACGGTTTCACTATTTAATAACCACTCGCTCATTTGGCTATGAGCATCCACTTGTTGACCATATACCTGCTCTGCTAACTCACGATACGCCGCAATTTTTGACGCTTGCATCGCCATTAACACTTTATGAGATTGCTCTTTTGCTGGCTGGGTCGCGAGAGGGGCATAACCTATCGCGGTTAATTTTGGAAACTGCTCAGGCGCCTCTGTTTCCCACTGAACATATTTATCATTACTTGAGCAACCGACTAACGATAATGCTGCGACAGACATCATTGCCATTAAAAGCTTTTTCATAATTTCTCTCCTAGCACAGCCACTTTTCCATCCCCAGATTGCTCATTACGATAGAGCAAACCATTTTCTGAGGTAACTTTATTAGAGGGTGATAAGTAACCCGGTAAACTGTCTGTATGAACAAAAGTTTGTACAGCAGACACCACTCGATTATTGGTTACATTAACAATCCTGGCATTCAACACGACTCCTTGTGTTGTTGTAGCCATTGTCGACACAACAACATGGGACACGGGTAAATCAGACGGCAATAGCTTCCAATCGCGACTGAGAATAAACTCACCTTGTTCTGTTGCTCTTATGGCATTAGCCACATTCATATCAACTAAATTAAATTCATGAGCATGAAATGCTGCAACAAAACCTTGTTGTAGCTGCAAACCTAGAGCGTCAGTTTGACTAAAAGCATCTATTTTTACAGGTGTCGTCACCAATAAAGGTTGATCTGAACGCAGGCTATCATTTTGTAATACCAGTTCATTGACGATTTTTTCTGCAAGTGTGTTCACTTGAGACTTTGGGGCTAAACCGACCTTTTCTATATCGTAGCTTAATGCTTTTGGCGTCTGACCTTCTGGTTCGGACATAAACCATGAGTTAGTGTCAGTAGGCTGCCCAGTATAGGTTAACTCATCGCCACTCTTTGACGTCTCACTTGCGCAAGCTGCCATTAATAAAGCAATGGGTAATAAAATAAATTGACGCATAGCATTTATATCCTTAACTCAATTCATGCACTGTCATTGACGTTATCTAGAAAAGTATCGTTTTAAACCCAGTGAACAAACCTTATTCATTCAATGGGTATCAAGTGGCCTAACTTTATTAATAACCATATTCGTCATCACACTCATAACAATGTTAATAGCCACACTCTCTGAAACCCTATCGGCACTTAAGCTAAAAACTTTATCATTTAACCGCTATTAATTAGCCATGATGAGCCTTTTCTAAATGTTCACACTTATCAAAGCCACAGATACACAAAGGGCACAATTATTGCTTTGCTATAAATACTCATAAAAATGGTGTCTAAAAGTCATTAAGTTGGCACTGATATCTTCATTATTTTGTAAAAAGTGAAACTGAACATGCCGAATTTAAACATTAAATTATTATTTTTTTCAGTGCTTGTACTGCAATTGGCTAGTATCAGTCACGTCGCTTTTGCACAAAGAATCGAAGTATCAGGTCAAGCGAGCATAGTCGATGGCAATATTGATAAAGCCCGTGAAGCTGCAATAAATCAAGCATTAAACTATGCCAGCTTAAAAGCTGGAGTGAACTTCAATAGTCGTCAAACCATTAATCAAGGCAACTTGACTCAAAATGCATTTCAAGTACAACGCATGGGTGAGGCTAAAAATATTGAAGTGGTATCAGAAATAATCACCTCAACTGATATTACTGTCTCATTAAGGCTAAATCTCGAATCACAGAAGGTCGTTCAGCAATGTCACAGCCAGCAACTTAAAGCGGCACTGATGATTCCACAAGCTACCATGCGAGATCGCTCCCAATTGCGTTATGGTCAATTAGCCAATTTTGAACAAGCCCTGTCACAACAATATGGTGCAGTGATTAATGGCATGTCAGAGTTTAGTTTTGCGCATATGCACGCCGAAGAAAAACTAGACCATAAAAATCAATTGATAAACTTTAGAGGCAACAGGATCCCAAGTTGGTTAGGCGAAATTACTGATAGCCAATATATTTTACAGCCTGAGATTTTAGATATTTCCACAGAGCCAAATCAGAGCTCAATGTTCGGCCTGTGGAGTGATTACCCTCAACGACAAATTAATTTACGCTTTACATTATTTCATGGCATTAGCGGCGAAAAAGTATGGAGTAAAGACTACGCCGCTACAGCAGAATGGGCATTTGATAAAGATGAAACCGTCTCTCCAACAACAAAGCGCTTTTGGAGTTCGACTTACGGACAATCAATGAACCAATTATTTCAACAAAGCACGCAAGATATTGATAACCTCCTAAACTGTCGTCCATTATTAGGACAAATCGTCGCTAAGCAAGGAAACAGAATTATCATCAATCTAGGCCGAAAAAATAACGTTAAAATGGGTGATAACTTTCAAATTGTCTTGCAGCAAAATATCCCAGACAGAGTCAACTTAATGCGTGCAGTCGCAACGAAAAATCGCGCCACAGTTACCATTGAGCAAGTATCAGAAGAAAGCGCAACTGCGGTGCTAGAAGGGATTGGAAGTACAGGCAATATTCAAGTACAAGATATTGTGATTAAAATTTAATACAAACTTTACTGAAGTAAAACCCTGATATATAGGTCAAATTATTAAAAGATAATTTGCGATTTGCTACTAAAAGAAAAGGCTTACAAACAATGGAAAGATCTAGCTCAGTATTTAATAATCAATTTTCAATTAGTCAATTTGGCGAATATTACTTACCGAGTGTTAATCGTAATACCTTTGAGAAAGTGGATTCGACAACTGCGTTTAAACAAAAATTTAAACAAGATATTTTTGCTAAAGACACCCTACATATTGTTCTGGGCTTAGATTCTGGATTATTGGTAAATTACATTCTGGAAGCGCCAAAAACTGATGGCAGTAAATACATTTTTGTTGAACTACCAGAAGTGATGAACATGCTCAACATTGAGATACCTACAGAGCAACAGGATTACCTAAAAGTCATCAGTTTTGATGAGTTAACACACCATATTGAATCTGCAGAAGACGACTTATACTTTATTAAAGACCAGATTGCTGTGACTCTTTCACTAGCGGCTTCATCAGGCGTGATAGAGGAGTATTCAACGTTATACAGCCAAGCTTATCGAACCATAAATCAACACTCTATTTCACATAAAACCAACTTTAACCAAAAGTCTTTTTTTGAACAGCAGATGTTTAACGTGGTTGAAAACCAGTTACCTGCATCATTATTAAAAAATAAGTTTCTTGGTAAAACCGCCATTGTCATTGGTGGTGGCCCGTCACTGGATCTACACCTAGAGTGGATAAAAGAAAACTATCAACAACTCTTTATCTTTACCGTTTCAAGATTTGCAGCAAAACTCTCCCAAGCTGGTATTCCCGCACATATTATTGTTTCAGTTGATCCCCAAGATACGAGCTTTGAAGTGAATCGTGACATGATGAAATTAGCAGGAGAAAGCCTGTTCATCAATTCACATCATGTCAATCATAGAATTCTTGCTCAATGGCAAGGTAAATCATTGTTCTTGGGAGATCAGTTACCTTGGATTGAAACAGATAATATTCTGACCATCGGACCAACAGTCACAAACAGTGCCATCAGAATCGCTATAGAAATGGGGTTTGAACAAGTATTATTAACCGGCGTTGATTTTTGTCATTCTCCAACTGGGGTTACTCATGCTAAAGGTAGCCTTGAAGCCAGTGCAGGCAGTAAAAACAGTAAAATCCACGAGTGGGTTGAAACCTATTCAGGGCAAATAGCTGAGACACCGATTCAATTACTATACGCAGCTCAAGGGCTTGAAGAAGAAGCTTCGCAATTTCCTAATGTTAAAATTATTAACCTCTCAGAACACGCTGCCAAAATAAAAGGCGTTGCTTATAAAAACTTCAACGATATTAATATTGTATCTGCACAATGTTCTCCTGCTCAATTATTGGCAATGATACCGTCGAATACCGATAATGAATCAAGCTTTCTTAGCACATTAGAAACTGAAGTCATCGATGCTAAAAATGCTTTTGTCAGCATTAAAAAGCTGTCCCAAAAAGCATTAAATTTGACTAACTCAGCGAGAAAACTTAAACCTGAATCCATTGAATATCAAGGTAAAGTTAAAGAAATAGATAGCATTGAAACTAAAATCAATAAGAAGTTTAATCGCTATAACATGTCGATTAAAGTGTTTGGCTATTTTGAGTTTTCTCAGTTTCTGACCACCAAAAAAAAACAAGATTGGTCTGAACAACATATGCTTAAGATGACAAAGTTGTATTACAGCGCATATGAAGTCATCACTCAAAAGCTACAAAATCTGACAGAAACATCGATAGAGACTATTAGAATTAGACGTGAAGAAACTAAAGTTCAGCCCAACATTGAGCTGCTTACCATTGGCTGGAATAAATACAATCAACCAGGTCGAGTATGGTTATTGGAACAAAAACTCAATGCAACTTCTTTGGATACATTATCAGCAAAAGAATCAGAACAATTAGCAGAATCAAAAAAGCAATATCAAGAACAATTAACTAGTTTTTCTCATCCATATTTTGCCATGAAAAAAACCAATCAGAATTTAGATAATACATTAGCCAAAATTCTGGACTTAAAGAAGCATAACAATATAAAAGGGCTAACTTTACTGATTAATAGTATTAGACCTTTAATCGAAAAAGATGCTTTTGCGGCAAGGCTACTCCTCCTTGCTGAACATTATATTTATTTCATTGAAAAAGATTTTGAATCTTCGTTGCAGTCTTTATTACAAATTGAAAAGGCAGATAGAACAGAGTTAGAGCTCAAACAACTGTTATTGGTGGCTTTAAAGCTTCATCAACTTGATCTTGCAGAACAAACCATCAAAAGCCTTTCACTTTACAGCGATGAATACTTCCCTCAACTTGCTCATATTTTCTCGCTACAAGGCAATAATCAACAAGCACTTGATACCTATCTTGATTATTTAGATAAATACCCGACGGACGAAGGCACTTTACTTAAGCTTGGAATTTTTCTTGCTAAAATTGGTCAACTTGGGGGAGCGAAGTCAGCTTTTGAACAAGTGTTAAGTATTAACCCTGATAGCATTTCAGCTAAAAATTATTTGGAGCAAGTACTCCAGCAAGCTTAACCATTCACTAGCTTATACATATTTGAATATTAACCTACTAGTCTGCTGATCTTGACAGGTTTGGTTTGCCCACATTTTCGGGGAAAAGCTATAATAATCATTGATTCGATAAGGAAATGATATTAGAAGTGGCTAAGGACTAAGCAACTAAATTTAAACGCTTTTAATCAAAGGTAAAACTTGTATAATTAGTAAAGTCTCCCTATAGCTCAACAGGATAGAGCAGCCGCCTCCTAAGCGGCCGATCAGGGTTCGAGTCCTTGTGGGGAGACCATAACACCTCTTTTATATAGATTTATCAATTACTTACAAAAATACCTAAAAATTGTGCCGCCTATGTGCCGCCATAGAACACCCCCTAATTACTACTTTTTTTCTTACCTTTCTTAAAAACCTCTGTTTTACTCAGTTCATCTCAGTTATAGACTTTTTGCTTCATTTCTAATAGTTTTGTATCAAACAAAAATATGGAAATTAAACGTGATGGATGACACCTCATCAAGTAGTAATCACAATAAAATCACAGATGAATCGCTTAACAAAATGTTCAGTGAAATGCCTGCTGAACAAAAAGAACAACTGTTAGCAATTCTTACCTCTAAAGAAAATAGCACTGTTGATAATCAAGATTTATTGGAAAAATTCGTTACTCTCGAATCTTTATCTTCATCACCTTCAGCATTAAAAGAAAGCCTTCCTGATGATATAACTGAAGAAACACTCGCTAAAACTCTAGCCCAAATTGATAACAGCCAACAGACTTTGGCAGACGAACAGTCACAGTTAATCAATGTGTTTACTGAAATGTTTGAACAGTTTTCAAATGCTGAACCTTGTGATGATATTAACGAGCTCAGAGTATTCGGTAATTCACCTTCGCTTTTTGAGGCTCTAGAAGGTGCTGGCGTTTCTGGGTTATCAGTTTTTAAAAATACCGTATCCCAAGAAACTGATGAACTACTGCACGCAGCTATGACTTGCCAAATTGCTGGACTGACAAAAAACTCACAGTACC
This sequence comes from Shewanella sp. 10N.286.51.B7, assembly GCF_002873615.1. Taxonomy (NCBI): domain Bacteria; kingdom Pseudomonadati; phylum Pseudomonadota; class Gammaproteobacteria; order Alteromonadales; family Shewanellaceae; genus Shewanella; species Shewanella sp. 10N.286.51.B7. The sequence goes on along the minus strand of NZ_MCUF01000058.1, from coordinate 17,768 downwards.
TGTTTAAGCTTTTTTTGCAGCAGCAATTCATAGATAAAAATGAAAGCTATCAATCATTGCAATCAGACATAAACATTGAGAAAGGCATCATTGAAACAGCTCAAAGTCATTCAATAAAAGGGCAAAATACTAGGCACAGCAAAAACCGCCAACGTAAAGAGTTTGCTCTTACCTTATATGCAAAGAAATCTTTCACAAATCCAAAGCAAGCTACGGAACGCCTATTTCCATCAATTAATGATTTTGCCAACACAATTCATCACCCTTTCACAAGCGATTACCAAGGGTTTCAAACCGTATACCGTTGGTTTCTTGCGGAAAATAAGTAGCAATCGCATATAGTCAAAATTAAATCAAATAAACTTGATTCAATTTACTCATTAATATAGATTCTTTATTAGGCGCCAGCCTCACTTACATGCGAGTGAAAACAGGCACTAAAAAAGAAAGTTTAAAATCAAAATTTAAAACCAATTTTTCATAAATGACTAGGTTGAGAAGCCTCGCCGTAATCGCATGTGGTAATGCTTTAATGCACCTCGCACTCAACCGCGGAGTTAATTTATGAACATGCTTTCAACTTACACTTATAACGTATCCTCACGCGCAAAAAAACTGCCTGAATGCACGATTTCTAGAGCACAAATCCTCGAACTAATTGCCGCATACCTAGGTAAAAAAACTTATGCAGCCTTAAAAACATCATCAATTACAAATCTATTAGAGCAAGCAAATAAAGAACCTTTAATAGCCTTTGAGAGATGTAAGCTCAAAGCAATCCATCTAAATCAAACCGAAACAGCCTCAACTCAACTTGCCAATTTAATACGTGATGAATTAGCTTCGCTTATTGGTATGCAATCATCACTAATCAATCAGCAAGCACTACACTACTTAACCTATGTTGACAGTCTTACCAACTATGATGATTTTGACAGCAGGGACTCCAGTGAATCTAGTAGCAGATTTGAAAATGAATCAGTAAATAAGTTTTCTTATAATGGATTCGAAATTGACATTAAAAACCTCTTTACTGAGTTACAGCAGAGTTCTATAAAAGGCGATAAACAATCAACGCTTTTGGAGTTTTTATGGCTACTAGATGATTTATCTTCAGTTACTGGAGGTGAAAGTAGTCAACACTGGTATGAGCAAAGCTTAAAAGGCCAAACTATGGGCGACACCCAAAAAAAGTGGGCAGATAACTATGCGAAACAGATAAAGCCTACTCAAGCATTCGAACGGTTTATTTCTCAAGTAACTATTTCTGATTTAGCTTTTCCCAATATAGATGATATTTTTGAAGCAAATAATTCTAATTCAATCGAAAAATCAATCTGCTACCTTTTAGATGCTGAGAAAACACTCCACTTACTCAATCAATATTGGGGGGAAGACTATGATAGTGACTTCAAAAAGCAGCCCTTTAATCAATGGTTAAAGCTCTCAGCCTTACAGCAACCTAATCGAAGTTTAATCTCTGAATTAATTGAAAACTCTAGAGACCCTATTGAACAGCATGCCTGGGCGTTATTTGCTAAAGAAAACAAAATTGATGTAACTCAAGATGATCACTATGCAATAAATATGGATACAGGTGAGCAATGGGATGAAGATTATGGCCCTATTGGAGTTGGTGGCTATAGTGGCATTCGATTACCTCAATTAGCGCCTAAAAATGAATCTAAAGTTTATGAAAGAAGCGAAATAATGCTTCAAATCAGTCAAAAATGTCAAAATAGAACCTAAAGTAAAAAGGTGTTTCTCACCCTGAGAAACACCTTTTTGAGCCTGACAAGCGCATACCCTATTCCTCTTTGATCATATTGTTCACTCCGACGAACACAAACTAATCGGAGTTAACATGAATAATCTACTACTTACCCCTTCTCAGGTTTCTGAGTTCTTGGGCGTTACTATTGGCACCCTTTCCGTTTGGCGTTGTACTGGCAGATACCCACTTAACTTTATCAAAGTCGGTCGTCGAGTCATGTACCGTCAAAGTGATGTTGAAAACTTCATCAATGGGAGGGTTTATGAACATACTGCTTAATTATTCCCTAATTGAAATACTTGCCCTATTAGCTAATTACATTCCTGCAATCAGAGATATTAATGCACAAAAAGGTGGTGAGTAATGGCCACTTTTAGCAAAGAACAAATTAGCTTTATTGAATGGTTGTCGAAAGGCAACCATATTGAAGTGTGCATAGAGATTTGCCCTGACCTTGGCAAGATGACTGGTTATGAGTCATTTTCAGGCAGCTTTCAAAAACGCACCTTATTCAAGCTCAAGCAGCAAGGCTTTCTGGCTGAAAGCACTCGTAACGACATGGGTATGAAATGGCAGAAATGTTCTTTAAATCAACGTGGCTATCAATGGTTAAAACAGCATGGAGGGCTTAAGAATGCCTAGTGTGCATCCCCATGATAAAGAGTGGCTTAAAAAGAAACTTTTCGGTCTGCCTAACGTTCATAAGTTTTCAATTCTGCGATGTTACAAGCGTATTCCGACAAGAAGATTATCCAATCTTTATATTCTCGATGTCACTAAAAAAATCGATAAAATAATAGGTATTAACGGTCAACGATGCAGTGTAAACATTGAGGAAGTGGACTATAAAACCAAGGCTAAATTACACGCAAAACTTTGCTCTAAAATAGCGACAAGAGTTAATAATTTTGGTTTAGAAAAAGGTTATCGCTCAATTATCCATTACGTGAAAACCTATGGAATAGAGCCACCACAAATTAGTGACGCTATTATTGCAAATTTACAGAATGATTGCTTATCAGAGATAGAACAAAGCAAGGTAATTGGCGTGATTAAAAGGGCTTCAACTGATACTTGGTGGGTAACCAAATTAAGAAGACAACATAACCGACAAATTGAGTCGGTATCCCGCTTACTAAACCAAGTAAACAAATATAAGGGAATATATGCCAGTAACGTAACAGTAAGCAACTTCAAAACCCAGTGGCAAAACAATCGTGAGTTACTTGAAAATACCATTGCCACCAATGAGCATGATTACTCAATGAGTTTGGCTGAATTGTCAGATTTAAACGTATCGAATCCCAAAATAAGAAAAGCAGAATTAATGGTTCGCATCCTTGGTTTTGAAGATTACGCCAAAGACATGGACTATTCAGCAATATTTTTAACCATGACAACTCCGTCTAAATACCATAGAAGCTTTTCAAAATCAGGTGCCGAGAATCCTAAATGGAATGGCGCTACTCCGCTTGATGGACAGGATTATCTTAATCGCACCTTCCAACGTATTAGAGCATCATTAAACCGTGACAATATCACCCCGTTTGGTTTCAGAATTGCCGAACCCCACCATGACGGTACACCCCATTGGCACTTACTCTATTTTGTACCAACAGAACATCAAGACAGACTGGTAGAAACCTTCGAGCATTATTGCTTTGAAGAAGATGGTGATGAAAATGGCGCTAAAAAGCACCGTTTTAAAGTTGAGTACATTGATCCTGAAAAAGGTTCTGCAACAGGTTACATAGTTAAGTATGTTTCTAAAAGTATTGACGGTGAAGGCATTGAACATGACTCATACGGGAAGGAGGCAACCACTTCAGCAGTGCGAATTAAAGTTTGGGCTTCATGCTGGGGCATACGCCAATTTCAGCAAATTGGTGGTGTAGGTGTAACACAGTGGCGGGAATTGAGACGTTTATCAGCCATTACAGATGAAAGCTTAGATTGGGTTGAAACGGTTCGACAAGCAGCAGATGAGTCTAACTGGAGCAAATATACCGAACTTATGGGTGGCGTATTTTGTAAACGTGAAGACCAACTTATCAGGCCGTTATATCAACTTAAAAAGCAATCTACTCACCCTATAACTAAAACAGTGGCTACCAATGAGTCTAAAACAATAGTTAACGATGATTCCTGTAAACCCTACATAAACACTAAGGCTACAGCACATCAATGCGCTATGAGTCCATACGGCAATATTGCAAGAAAACCTATACACCATGCAGGGTTCACTAAAAATTACCTTTCAAGAATTGCAGAACCATTTACAGAAATTTCTGCAATCAATCTCGAAACGGTTTCAGCAATGCCTGCATTATGTGCTGGAAGCAATCCAGCAATGATTACTGAAATCCCGAGACCATATCCTGCATATTCCAGCAATCACTCACTAGATAGCCACCAAGGCTACATATACAAAACCAACCGTTACGGAGATGAGTTTGTTACTCAGCTCAAAGGCATTGTGGCTTTAGGAGTAGAAATCATTACCCGAGTCCATGAATGGACATTAACTCAATCAAGCCCAGCTTGTGCACTTGATTTAACTTGGAGTCCTGTCAATAACTGTACTGAGGATTATCCCTTGATTTTAATGAATAATACTTTAAAGTAAAAATTCATATCTCAAATGGAAAGGAGTAAAAATGAACAAGATAATTAAGCTGAAGGATGGTATCGAAGTAGAAGTAGAAGTCTCTCAGGACGAAGCACAATTAATTTCACATAGTAGCATTGTAGACTCTTCAATAAGTGAAATTCAATCTTTGATTTCTGGAGTATGCTCGCCAATTGGTCAGACATTAAACTCAATGGCAAAAGACATTGATATAGAATCAACAAAAGTGACAATAGGCGTAAAAGTTGGGGCAGAAGGGAGTTTTATCTTAGCAAAAAGCTCAATTGGTGCAAATATCCAAATAGAAATGACATTGAGAATGAAAAATGGATAACTCTATCCTAGCGATTTATAACGAAGAAGATACTAAACTTGGGACTGGCTTTGTCATTAAAACTGATAATGAAGGAGCTTATATCGCAACATGCGGACATGTTGTTAACAACTGTGGTTCGAGTATGTTAGTTGAAGGGGTAAAACCTAAAATAATTCTTAATGAATACGATAATGGATTAGATTTAGCGGTTTTATATGTTAAAGGAGTCTCCCATCCACCTTTACATGTTCAGGTTAAAGAGAATATAAATACTGTTAAAGTTATCGGTTACAGTCGAATAATGAGAAGCAAAATTAGGGAACCTATAAGTTCCATTTCAGTCAAAAGAAATATAAAAATTGAGAGCCCCCTTACTTCAATTAGCACAATAGGTCTTACCACTCCAGAACCTATTTCAAATGGGTATAGTGGTTCGCCAGTTATATGTGAGGATTCAGATAAGGTTGTAGGTATAATTTGCATACAAAAAAGTGAATCTAAAAATTACGCTATTTGCTCTAAACATTTATTAGAGGTATATCCATTAGAAGAAATTACAGAAGAAGTTACAGAAGAAGTTATAAAACCTAAATCTTATACAAAGATAGAAATCACATCTAATCTATCTGTTGAAGATAATTTATCTATAAAGTGTCGTTTATCAGAAAACCTTAAAACTTCACTATCAGCGATCATAGATAATAATGATGTATGGATTGAACCTCAGCTATACAATATTACAGAAGGAACCCCCTCACAGGAAGTAAAAAAAAGCAACAAAATAGATATAAATTCAATCATTAATAACCCCAAGGATGTTATTATTCATGCGCCACAGCAGTATGGATTAACATCATTGGCACACTATTTGTGTAAATCAGCTTGGGAAAACTCTGAAAAATCTTTTTGGTTATACCTTGACGCCTCATCTTTACAGGCAAAGAAAGGCAATATAAATAAAGTAATAAGCCGAAAAATAAAAGAAGCAAAACTCACCACTTCTGAATTAGAATGTCTTGTAATTGACGAGTTATCATGTGTCCTTGAAAACTCAGAAGAAATAATAAACATTATTCATGACATGTTTATTTCTATTCCTATAGTAATATTAAATACAATTAAGGTTCACCCTTTACTAGCGGAATCTGAAGACCAACTTAACCAACGAAAATTTGAAAAAATTTACTTATGGGCGCTACCAAGAAGCTCTGTAAGGAGCTTAGTTAAACAATATAATATAAATGAAGAATTTATTGAACACGAAAACAGAGTGTTAAATAAAGTTATTTCTGACCTTGAGGCGATCAATATACCTCGCACACCATATAACTGTTTGACTATTCTTAAAATATCTGAAGACAAATTTGATGATAGCCCAGTGAATAGACCTGATATGATTAACAGGGTTTTGAGTTATATTTTCAATGCAGGTTTCAAACCCAGATATAAAACACGCCCAGACCTTCTTGATACTGAACACACAGTTGGTCACTTCTGTATGCTAATGATAAAAAACAAAAAATACCAATTTACAGAAAAAGAATTTATTGACGAACTAACTAATTTCTGTGAAAACAATGAAATAGATCTAGATATAAATGTTATTTTTCAAATTTTTTGTGAATATAACATTTTTGCATTCAGTGGAGGTTTTTACTACTTTAAGTTTAGTTATTGGGTGTTCTACTTTGCTGCTCATGGCATGTTAAATAATAGTGAGTTTTCTTCTTACATCCTATCCGACATGAATTACATTAACTATCCTGAAATGATTGAGTTTTATACAGGAATAGATAGAAAACGAACTGATGCAATAAGCCAAGTAACTAACGATTTAAAAATCATTAGAAACACTGTTATAGATAAATGTAATTTCCCTACTGATTTTAACGTTTTCGATGATTTTCAATGGCACCCAACCTCAGAAGGTTTAAATAAGCTTAATAAGGATCTTTCCAATGGCATTTTAAACTCAGACTTACCGACATCTATTAAGGATAGCTATGCTGACAAATCATATAACCACCTTAAGCCTCTCACACAAGATATAACTCAAATTCTAGAGGAATATTCATTCTTAAGACTAATGAAAACAATACATACAGGGGCTATTACTCTTAGAAATAGTAACTATGGAAACCTTAAAGCACGACATAAACTATTAGAAGAGTTATTACTTTCTTGGTCTCAACTATCAAGTTTTTTAACATCTATTTCACCAGCACTCAGCAAGAACGGTTATTTTATAATTGGTGGCGCTAGATTTGGGCTAAATCAAGACTTTTCAAAAGAGCCAGAAAAAAGACTAATAGAAGTAGTATCTTCAACGCCTTCCAATATTATAAAATGGTTTGAGAAAGATATATTCTCTCAAAAAATTGGAACCACACTTTTAAATAGGGCTAAGGCTGAAAGTAATATGTTGCATAAGCATTTATTAAATTTACTCATTATATCCAACCGCCCTAATGGTTGGGCTGATTATATAAATGACTATATAGCCAACGAGAGTAAAAACTCATTCTATTTATTTGGTGTACATCAAAGGTTATTGTCTGAATATCAGTTTAGTTTCGCCTCTGAAAAATCAATACAACTCCTAAAAAATTTAGTTAAATCAAGCTTAGCAAAACACAACTTTGACAACATAAAAAAGGTGAATAGAATAAATGATAAGATTATACCGTTAAGAGATGAGAACAAATTATAATCCAATCCAGAAGGATTTATTTGTTAGCATTAATTGTAAAAATTTAAATCAAGGATGCTAGATATTGATCCTAACATGTTTGAAAACATTACTAGATAAAAGTTAAGACCAATATACAAAAATAGATTGCTTATAAAACAGCCTATCCTTTTACCATCATAATTAGTGAAAGCAGTGTAAACATTTATTTTAGTTGATTGCAATCTTACCTAACAGCTCTCTCTTTTCTTCTTGAGAGAGCTGTTTTATCTCTCTCACCAATCTATCAACATTCGATTCTTCCTCAAACGTCCCAAGTAAATGTGCTGTAGTGATCCCTAACTCTTCTCGAACGTGTTCAATATCCAAATGAGCATAAGTGCTGGCTGTGATGCTAATATCGCTATGACCTAATAACTTACTGGTTGTTTGGATATTACCGCCACGCATGACGCTCCAGCTTGCTATAGTGCGCCTTAAATCATGTATGGTGACGTTATCCCCTTTCTCTATTCCACGAAGCTCTGCACGCTCTGTAATGCGATGCCAGAAACTGCCCTTACCTGCCTTTTCGATAACATGGCCTGATTGACTGCGCTCGCTGGGAAATACAAAGCGTTCGCCTTGATTAGCGTCTTGACTGCGCCTAGTTAAAATTTCCATCGCTTCTTTAGTGAGTGGCACAGCATGAGGCTTTTTAACTTTCATTTTACTGGTCGGAATAAGCCAAATGCCCCGCTGATGATCAATCTCGCGCCACTCCATACTGAACACACAGCTTTTACGCTGACCAGTAAGCAGTAGCATCATGACAACATCACGATAGATAGGTAACTCAAGCTCTAGGGCTTGCAGCAATCGCCTAACTTCAAGCTCACTTAAAATACGTTCTCGTTTAGTACCAGCGAGTTTTTTGATATGGAAAAATGGATTGGGGTTTTGGGCGCTAAACATCGATTTGAGCAGCGTTAAACATTTATTGCGAATCGCGACAGAACTTTTGGTGATGATGAGTTTTATAAAGTTATCAGCATCAACAATCGTAATGGTTTCAGCTTTTAAATGACCTATGCGCGTTTTTATATGCTTATTCCAAATCGAATAAACATCATCTAAGGATTTTTGACGGCGCTCACCTGACTTAATTTTAATGGTGAACTCTGCAACGTAGGCATCAAACAATTGAGCAACCGTTATGGACAGTGCATCTTCTAATGCTTGGGCTTGTTTTGCTTCTCGTTTTGACTCGTTAGGGTTAACCCCTTGAGCAATATTAACCGCTATTGTTTTAGCCTGTTTACGGGCTTGTTCGATGGTAATGTCTGGGGAGAGTCCTATTGTAACAGTGACGTCTTTACCTAAGTGCTTGCGCCTAAAGCGAAAATACTTTTTCCCTGATGGCATAACTTCTAAAATTAGGCCGTTTACGGAGTCTCTGAGGCCTAAATCGGCAATTCTATAGCGTTTTGGGGCTATTTTTAGCTGTTCAAAACAACGTTTTGTGAAGGTTAATTCTTTTACCATAATCACTTAGCCTCAAATATTGTGCCGCCTATGTGCCGCCATAGGGAACTATTTTGACTAATTTACAGTAATTTTGGTTAATGTCAAAAACAACAAATTCAATGTAACATATTGATAAATAATATTTAGTTAAAATTGGTTAACTTTGGTTAAAGTCAACCAAACTCACTTGTGGGGAGACCATACCAACCTTTCTTAATTCCCGATTTAGCTCTTACGTTTATACAGACGCAGTTCTGAATGAAAACCGTCTATGGTTTCAAAGCCAAACGGATGAACATTGGTGGCAAGTAATTCATAATCAGGTAAGAAAACATCATAATCTTCTCCCTTAATTTGCTTTTTAACACCTGCTCGTTTTCCATCAATGGCAAGTTGCTTACCTTCTCTTAGGTTCCTTAAAAGCACATATTTACAGTTTAATCGCGACACATGACCCAAATAGTTTTCAACTATGTCCGGTTCCATTTCTTGAAACGAGATAAAATTAACAAACAAATCCAGCTCACCGGTCACTTTTGGAAGCTGCCAAGGGCACATTACCGCACCTTGAAACTGACTTGATAGATTTTCTAGTGAGAAGTCATCACAAGTTGTCAGGGTTTTATAATCAGCAATATTATCTTGACCGAAAATAGACTGAAGATAGTATGTTGAAAATAAACAAGTGGGTGCAATATCAACATTTAAGTAAAAAGTGTCATTTCGCTCATCACTCAACAGGATTTCACCTAACGAGCCAAAACCACCGCCAATTTCTAATACTTTTTTAATAGGTACACCAGCGAGTTGTTGCTTTAAAAAATTGAGACCTAATAAATAGTTTAAACTTGAACGACTAAACTTACGATTTTCAAATTCAAATTGCTCAACAGGTGAGCCAACTGAGCTTTCATTAAAGTTATCAGTGAAAGGTTTTTTGTTACTATCGCTCGCTTTGTAAACTCGAAAATCACTTCTTGCATGATTTTCACCAGACAAGAAGTCCTGCATCGATAGGATTGCTTTTTGATTTCCTGATAAGTGCGTTTCGCACAGTGTCATCATTTCCTGATATTTTGCAGGTGATGATGCCCAACCATGGAAAGTATAGGTAGGAACAAAGAATGACAAGGCACTTTTCAGCCCCCGAAAGTTCTCAATGCCATTGGTTTCAATATCCTGCTGCAAACCTTTAGCACCAAATTGCCAAAAGCTGGTAGGCAAATATTTGGAATCAGCTTGCTTCATATCTGTGCTAATTAGTTCAATCTGTTCAGTCCACATGGAAAAACATCCTTTCATTACTGTATCTAGTTTTGCCAGTCATCTTTATTCGGCAGGTCATCTGCAAGTACAGGTTCACCCACTTTTACACTGCGTTCTAAGGCTTTACCCAATAACTGCTCCATATATTTAGGCTGTAAGCCACTACCATTACGCAGCACTTTTATATCCTCTTCACCAATCACTTCTCCAGCGGATAGATTTCGGCAATAAAAGAGCGAACGGCGGCGTAGTTTATCTTCTTCAGTCACTTTGTAACTCACTTCACCTAAACAGGACTCAACAGCTCTGATCTGATCAACCATTTCTCGAAACTCATGGGGCTCCATAGAAAACGCGCCATCGGCGCCGCCATCATTTCGATTTAAGGTAAAGTGCTTTTCAATGATTCTTGCCCCTAGGCTCACTGCAGTCATGGGGACTAGTGAGCCCATTGTGTGATCTGACAATCCTATGGGTACCTTAAATCTTTGCTGCATATCGGTGATCATCTTCAGATTGGCATCATTTAAGCTTGCTGGGTACTGAGATGTGCACTTAAGTAAAGCAACGTTAAAGTTACCAGCCTTGAAGCAAGTATTAAGGGCTAGTTCGATATCTTTATCATCAGCAACACCGGTAGAGATAATAAGTGGCTTACCTGTTAGTGCTGCTTTTTCTATCAGGGGAATATGGTTAACTTCAAAGGAGGCAATTTTGTAATATGGCACATTAAGGCTTTCTAAAAAGTCCACCCCTTCAAGGTCAAATGGACTTGAGAAAAACTCCATCCCCAGCTCATGGGTAAGCGTTTGTAAAGGCTGATGCCATTCATAAGGCAATGCGGCTTCTTGGTAAAGACTCCATAACGTCCTCCCCTTCCATAAGCCTTTTTTGCGCTTACCAAAGTAGTCATTATCAATATCAAGACATAATGATTCAGGGCGATATGTTTGAACCTTTACAATATCGGCACCAGAAGCTGCCATAGCTCTAATAGTGTCACAAGCTCTTTCTAAGCTACCATTATGATTGGCTGATAATTCAGCAATGATGATGGCCTTTTTCGGGAGCCAATCAGTCATTTAAACTATCAAAGTAAGCAATCAAAGCAGCAGGTGTGGTCAATTCATCAACCTTTTCGTCAGAAACTTGATGGCCTGTAAGTTGCTCAAGTTCCACAAATAAATTAAACATGTCTAGACTGTCAAATCCTGCGTCTTCGAAAGTGACATCAAGTGCTAGCGCTTCAAGATCGACTGCGCCAGATTCTTCTAGCGCTTTTTTAATTACTTCTAAATTGACCATAATGGCCTCCTTATTATCTATGAATTAATGCACTGGCCCAGGAGAAACCCACACCAAATCCACTCAACACAATATTGTTCCATTCACTACTCATCGCGTGCTTTTCAATAAGAAGAGGAATAGAGGATGAAACGGTATTACCAGTATCTTTGAGATCTTTAATAAAGCGGTTCTTGTCTTTAAAACGCCTCGCAATCGTGTCCACAATCGCGGCGCTTCCCTGATGGATAAGAAAAGCATCAATATCAGCCTCAGACATTTCGCTACCTTCTAGCAACGCTTTAATATGTTTAGGCACATTCACCGAAGCAAAGTTGAACACCTGTCGGCCATTCATTGACAAAATGCCTTGTTTTGTTTGCAAACTTTCTGCTCCATTGCCGTCAGTTCCAAACAGCACAGAACCCAGTTTAAAAACAGGTTCATGACCAATCCAACTCGCGGTTGCGGCGTCTCCAAATAACATTGAAGTGACCCTGTCTGCAGGGTCAATGACTTTTGAATAGGGGTCGGCTGTCACTAATAATGCCTGTTTGAGCCCTGCAGCTTGCAGTAAGCCTTTGATGATATAAAGACCATAAACATAACCTGAACAGCCTAAAGACACGTCAAAAGCGGCTATTGTTTTCGGCAGGCCTGCTTTTTCTTGTACTATGGCTGCTGTGTGAGGAATGTTTTCACCATCACCATTTTGAGTCACAACAATAAGAGCATCGATTTTGTCTTTTTCAAAACTGGGCTGCTGTTTTACTAGTTGTTCAATAGCTGCAACACATAAATCTGAACATTCTTGTTGCGGACTTTTTCGAGGTAAAACAAGGGCGCCAAGTTTAGACTCAACAAACTCAGCAGATTCACCAAATTGACGCCCCTGCTCTAGATTATCAATTGCGGTAGACGGAATGTAACTTGCTACCGCTTTTATGCCAATATCCATTATTGCCCCTCCACGATAAACCTAATTTGCCCCATTAATTGTCCATCCAGCCATACTTCAGAAACCGAAAATTTGTCATGTAACATCGACTGAAGCCTAATTTCTGCTGCTTCATACTGTATCGGTAAACTTTTCGTAAGGTTTAGTTGGCCAAATAACCACTTCCCTTTGCTTGGTCGCGCGATCTCATTGTGCATTTTCTTAGTTAAGGCAACGAGCACTTCAATACAGGTATAGTTTCCTGAAGGTTTAAGCATATTGATTGTTGCTGGATGAGTTGTCATCTGTGCGTTAGAAACTAATCCATCTTCATCAAACTCATAGCGTCCTTCGACTGAAGCACTACCTTCAACCCACCAAAACGGGACTTTAGTCCCATCGGTTAGATGGAATTTTCCTGTTGCTACAATTGTTCCTGTTTCAGGTTTTTGTGTCATTAATTCACATTGGAAACGAGCAAGTTTTCGAAAGCTAAGTTGTGTCAGTCTGGCTCCTTCTGGATAGTTCTTCTTGGCATACTCAACAGTGAACAAATAAAAATCTGTTCCATGTAAATAATTACGATTACCTTTAAATTCGAACATTTAACCACCTTTTACTTAGCTAACTCGGCGGGCAGGATTCCCTAACCAAGTCGAACCTTCGCCAGCATCTTTTAACAGTGCTGAACCTGCACCAACTACTGAATAAGCACCAAGGCTTAACCCATCACGTACAACTGCATTTGCTGCAACATGAACACCTTCGCACAAACTGCTATATCCACAAAGACAAACATTCGGGCCAATATCAACATAATCAGATACCTGAACATCATGTCCAATATTAGCTCCCGCTCTTACCAAGACGTTTTCGCCTATGTTCACCTGCGGCTGAATCGATACCTGTGAGCAAATCACGCTCCCTGCGCCAATTTGAGAATCGAAACCTATCATCGCACTAGGATGGATTAAAGTTGCCATCCTGCTCGAAGGAATAGCTAAAGATTTTAATAAATCTGCTCTCTCACGCATTTTTCCCACGCTTAATAGCGCGAATACAAATAAGATATCTTTATCTAATTCTTGCCACTGAGAAGACTTCCCTAGTACAGGCCAGTGGAAAAGTAACTCACCAGCGCTATGATGGTCATTAAGAAAACCCACTAGCTCTATTGCATCGCCCGCGCGCTGCATATCCATAATGATTTGAGCTAAGACTGCACCATTGCCTGCGCCGCCGATAATGACCACTCGCTTTTTACTCATATTCTTTTATTCCTGATTACGAATAACTTAGTTAATTAACTCTGCCATCCACACACTTCTTTTTTGCCATCCTTGCATCACTTTTTTTGCACTCTGTGACATTAACTGCAGCTGATTAGGTTGATTTATTAATGACCAAATAGCCGATTCTAGCTGTTGTTCTAATGCCGTAGTTACTTTACCTAAGTGCATGATTGCATTTAACTTAGCTAATTGTTCATTAGGTACAGATTGATTGTCCGCAATCGTCCAACACAAAGCGGGTAAAGCAGCAGCACAGCGCTCCCAAGAAATACCGCCACCAGCACCTATTGCTAAGTCGGCCTGTTCCATTAACTGCGATATTTGCGAAGATTGAACCTCAAGGTTCAAGTAGTTAGCATGTTGACGACATAAAGCTTCGAGTCGCTCAATATGGGGATACGAAGCCCCCACCACCACATCGACTCTATCCAATTCCTGACGAAGTGAACGCTGCAATAACACTTGGCAAACTTGGCCTGTTACATCATCTTTATCAACACCACCGAAACACACAAACACCTTTTTAAGCTGTGTTCTTAAACTCGGATTAACACCCCTAAATTCTTCACGAAGCGGTATGTTCCAAGGTCCTATATATACTCTTCCGTCACTCGGCGAACAAGGACGACTATTTAAAGTAGGATCTATTAGCATCTGACATTGATGAGGCCTATCTCTCAAACCATCGATTACAACAATTTGAGATTGAGTCTCTGTTGCAACTCGTGACTCCCACTGTGCACCTAAAGAGAAATGATCAACAATAATCCAATCAGGTTTAATTCCTTTATGCTTGACAGCTTCTAATGTGTCCTCGGCATCTTGCGCTTCAGTGCATCCTAACCAATGACTATGAGGGTAATCTCCATCGCCTTGGATATATTGCGCTGATTCAGAAAGCTGTAAAACATTAAAACCTTCCAAAACTTTAGCCTGATGACCACTATGGTTACGGCAACAGAAAGTGACAGTCGCCCCTTTTCTGGACAATGAGTTGGCTATAGTCAAACAGCGCATGATATGGCCACTGCCGATATGTTGTCCGCTATCGGTACGGATTAAAACCTGTGTCACATGCTTCCAGCTAAAAATAAACGCTCAGCAAGCAGCCAATCTTCTTCTGTATCAATATCTTGAACTTGGTATCTTGGGACGATATATGAAGTCGCTTTCTCTGAATACATAATATCGCCTCTTAAAAATGCCTCAGACTTACCCCAATAAAACTGCCCTGCGTCGTGGTAAGCCTCAATAAGATCCTGAGAACGACTTTGTCGATGCTCAGGAGCAAACATTTTTACATGACCGAAATCATCCATATAAAGGGCACGTTGAATCGCTGAAGCGAAACTGGTTACACTAAAACAAAAATCGGTCCCCATATTGAGTAATTGGTCAAAACTCAGCTTTAAAGCCTCTGCTGTAACAAATGGGGCTGTGGCATATAAACAACAAACATGATCAACCTTGCCCACATTATCAATCACCCAATTAATAGTATGATTGACAACTACACGGGTTGTCGCCATGTCGTCAGATAACTCAGCGGGTCTCATAAAGGGGGTCGTTGCACCATAACTTCTCGCTATCTCTGCAATTTCAAAGCAATCAGTCGACACAATCACATGATCGAATAACTCTGACTCAACAGCTGCCTCAATTGATCTGGCGATGATAGGCTTTCCACAAAAGTGACGAATATTTTTTTTAGGAATTCGTTTGCTACCGCCACGAGCAGGAATAATTGCTATTTTCAATTAAGTAACCCCTTGAGTTTTTCGCAAATTAAGTCTTGTTCAATTTCGGTTAAACTTGGAAAAATGGGTAGCGTCAGGCACGATTGATAATATGACTCAGCTTGAGGGAAATCACCTTTTGTAAAACCTAACTCTTGATAAAAAGGTTGAAGGTGAATTGGTATGTAATGCACATGCACACCTATTCCTGCTTGCCTCATTTCGTTAAATACTTCTTTACGGTCAACTTTTTGGGGCAGTAAAACAATGAATAAATGATAGGCACTAACCGTTTCTTCTAGAGGTAATACAATTTGAACATTGGTGTTTTTTAATCGTTCAACATAACGTTTAGCTAAACTATTTCTTTTTTCAACGAAGCTCTCAAGCGATGATAATTGACTATTGCCTAAAGCAGCCTGTAAATCAGTTATACGATAATTAAAACCTAATGATTGTTGTTCATAATACCAGTCACCTTCATCCGAATTAATTAACTCTTCAGACTGCTTAGTGATGCCGTGACTGCATGAACGTTTCATCGCTTCTGCAAGTTTAGCGTCATTAGTCGTTGCGACGCCTCCCTCACCTGTAGTGATAATTTTGACGGGATGAAAACTAAAAACAGTAATGTCGCTAAACTGGCAACTACCTATAGGGAAATCAAGATACCTGCCACCTATTGCGTGTGCAGCATCTTCGATGACTTTAACTCCATACTGACGAGCCAGTTGCGCAATGCTTTGCATATCACAGCTATGACCAGCCATGTGTACCGCTATAATAACTTTAGGTAAGCTATTATTTAATGCTGCCTGTGATAACTTTTTTGCCAATGCTTTTGGGCAAAGGTTGGCTGTTTCATAATTAATATCAACAAAATCTATAGTCGCACCGCAGTAAACAGCACAGTTTGATGAAGCAACAAAAGATATTGGACTTGTCCAGACAGTGTCTTTAAAGGTCACACCTAGGGCAAGGCAAGCGACATGCAATAATGATGTTGCGCTATTTCCTGCTACTGCGAATTTCGAATGTGTAAAAGCGGCTATATTAGCTTCAAATCGAGGTACTTGCGGCCCTTGAGTAAGAAAGTCAGATTGTAAAACATCGGTCACGGCATCAATATCTTGCTGTGAAATGGATTGACGCCCATAAGGAATCATGACTAATTATCCTCAAGTTGTTTTATTTGTTCTACGGATAGAAAGTCTGGATTATTTCCTGAGTGATATTCAAATCCTAACTGCACGAGTTCACCTGATTCACCTAGTTTATTCGTATAGTAATCATGGTCTTTACCAAAAAATGCAATACTTGGTGTAATGACAAAATGATCATCAAATTCGATAGTATGGTGTGAGTCATCACCTGGACACATGATTTCATGCATTTTTTCGCCAGGTCTAATACCGACAATCTCCTGTTTCATTCCTGGAGCACAGGCTTCTGCCAAATCAGTAATGCGTACTGAAGGAATTTTAGGTACAAAAATCTCACCACCTTGCATTCTAGAGAAGTTTTTCAGCACAAAATCAACGCCGTCTTGGAGAGTAATCCAAAATCGAGTCATATCGGGATGTGTGATTGGAAGTGTGGTTTTACCATTCTCAATAAGTGATTTAAAAAATGGTACTACTGAGCCACGTGAACCGACTACGTTGCCGTAACGTACCGCAGAAAAACGTGTACGCCCTTCACCGACAATGTTATTGCCTGCTACAAATAATTTATCTGACGCAAGCTTTGTTGCGCCATACAGGTTGATCGGATTAGCAGCTTTATCAGTAGAAAGTGCGATGACGCGCTTAACGTTATTTGCGATAGCAGCTTTAATGACATTTTCTGCACCATGAATATTGGTTTTAATGCATTCCATTGGATTGTATTCTGCCGCTGGTACTTGTTTGATAGCTGCTGCGTGAATAACATAATCAACATCCTTAAACGCTTGCAGCATTCGATCTGCATCACGTACATCACCTAAGAAATACCGCATACAAGGATCGTTATAAACCTGTTGCATCTCGTATTGCTTAAGTTCATCTCTTGACAGAATGATTAACCTTTTTGGCTTATAACGCTCCAAGATAGTTTTGGTATATTTCTGCCCAAACGAGCCGGTACCGCCTGTGATCAGAATAGATTGATTATCAAACATGTACTCTCCAAATCATTAAATTTATTCGCAAGTGCAACTCAGTCAAAGCGTTTATCACTAAACACAGCAAGTTTTGAACCAGTTTTTTATTAGGATACTTTTTTAATTTAAGTGAAAAATTTTAATAATACTATAAAGATAAAGAAATATAGACCATATAAAAATTAACCTATTATAT
>NZ_MCUF01000057.1:0-11902 GCF_002873615.1 Shewanella sp. 10N.286.51.B7 | reverse complement strand
ATTAATATTACTTTTATTAATCGCTGATTATACAAAAACCGGAATTGTTTTATCGCACTCTTCACTTAAACTAGACACTTTATTAGTATGTTTAACTAATATACATGTCACGTTATCACGTGCATTTCTCACTAGCGATGCATGTAACAAAGCTAAACCTGAGTCAATAATGTTTTCAGACTGAATGATTCTTTGAATTTCGTTATCGTTAAGTTCTTTGTTTAGGCCATCGCTGCATAAAAGAAAGATATCACCTTCATTTACTTTATCGCTGCGATAGTCAATGTCCAAATGGACATCTACGCCTACTGCTCGTGTGATGACATTAGCCAAGGGGTGAGTTTCAGCTTCTTCAGGTGCAAGTATACCTTCGTCTACCATGTCATTGACTTGGCTGTGATCTTTAGACAGTTGAGTTAACTGTTGTTCTCTAAACCGATATACTCGGCTATCTCCAACCCATAACATATGATACTGATCATTATCTAACCACAGCACAACCACGGTACTACCGGCGACTTTACCTTCAAACTCAGTTTCGCTCATTTGCTGTAAAATACGATTGCTGTTCTGCAAAGATGATTTCAGTAATTCGATAGTGATTTCATTTGGCTCAACCTGTTCCAATGATTGTTGAATTCCGTCAATAACAGTTTGGCTTGCAACATCACCAGCTGCGTGACCACCCATCCCATCAGCAACAACCCAAACGCCTAAATACGGCAATTCTAAAAATGCATCTTCATTAATTTCTCTTATTGTACCCCGATGGGTCAAAGCATGACTTAAGTGCACGTATGTTCATCCTTATTAAGTTCGGCCATATTCCAACTAGTTTGCTTCCATTGTCCATTTAGCATCGAGATGAATTGGCTCACCTGCGGCAAGCCTTCTGTAATAATGACACAAGGCTCAACATCAGCAGAACCTTCTGTCCACCAAATACTGTAGCGATTAAATTTACGCTTATACTGTTGATCCAGTAATGACAATAATTCAGGGCTTTGACTACCAGTAAACACCCAAGCTGTTTTGGTTTGATCCTCGGACTCCACTTCAGAGAATGAATACTTGTCCATTGATACTGTTAACGTGTTATCAAGTAATTCAATTAACCAAGTGTCTATTGCAGTGTCATCCTCTAATACCGATAAAATGTGCTGCTCAAACACTGGGGAACAAGTGTTATCACACCAACCTCTAAGTGCAGATTGAGAATGAAAACCCGCAACTGTAAATGGATAATGTCTGCCGACCTGATCCACACTCGGTATAACAGTGCCTATCACCGCCTCTTCACAACATATGCCTGCCGATAAGGAGAAATTCCATATAGGACTTGTAAGGTAATAATCTAGCCACTCATTTGCGGCTTGCTCCTTACTTACGGCAAGCACAGCTTGAAGCCAATCATTCCAATTTTTCAGAAAGTCCTGATTCAAATGTTGTTGAATAAAATCTCCTTTAGCAGGGATTTTTCCACAATAACCAATACTTTTTAAAGGTTCGCAGGACATCTAAATGTCTCCATATTTGCCATCCAAAATGGATTGTTCACACTATTAGCAATAAGCTTTAGTTCAGCGTTATATCCACTCAGGTTAATCATCAATTTTCCGTCCTTTTTAGTTTGAGGACGCTTATTACTCAACTCATCAAGTAATTTGAAGAAAGACCATTCACCTTCATATTTCATATTAATTGAGCGGCCACCATTAGGGGGCGAGAATGCGATGCGCGTTTCGTTGTTTGCACCTTGGCCAGGCCAAATAAACATTTCCTTTCTGGTTGGGCCATGTTGATACTTAAGCTGTTGATTATCCATTTCTAATAAGAACAAGCTGACACTTCGGTCTAATAACTGAGGCTCCAGCGAGAAATTGATTTTAGGACGTTTACTACCAGGCTCAAAAAAAGCTTCTTTAATCACTTCAGCACGTTGATACATAATCAACACATCATCTTGAATGCCAATATTTCGAATGAATCGCCACGGCTTTTTACTGGTATCAACATGCATTGCTAAATATTGATCCCAAAACTTATCGAGTGTGCCGCCATAGCCAAAGAATTTACTGAAGTCATTCAATCTCACATCAACTTTAGATTTACGATTAAACGGGTAACGTCCATCAATCGCGCCTTTAAACTCAGCTAAAACCTGCGAACGCCAAATACCATTAAAGCGTTGATTTTGATTTGATTTGGCAAAAGTACGTGTTTGATATGCAACTCCACCTAGCCAACCTTTCACTGGATGTGGAAGATCAATTAATTGTTCTGATAGATTGCTGCCCATTTGAGCAAAACTTTCTTCTACAGATTGATTCATCACGTTACCGCGAATATCTGACTGCAACATGAGTTTGGCGTAGTTACGGTTAAGCGCTCTGAGGGTTGTTTGAATTTTATCGACATCAGTTAACTTGATTTCTATAAGCTCTGCAAACGCCACTTCAACTTCTTTACCTGGTAATTCCACATCTAATTCAATCGCGGTATCAGGTAACAAACGATTTAACTGCGCTTTTTTAGAACGAAAAGCAACATCAGTAACATTGCCAGCCACTTCAGATGCCGCTTTTAAGTTATTGGATTCCATGGGCAGTTTTGTCAATTGCACATTTTTTTGCACTGCTGCAATAATGGTTTTAATCGGTTGATCTGGACTTGCTAATGCTGCAGTAACTCTTTCAGCTTCCTCGAGAGTCGAGTAAGGTTTAACCGTAATATCACTTAAAAAGTCTTCCCAGTAAAAAATATAATCTCGAATATACTTTCTCTCAAGATCAGCTGTTAAGCGGTTTCGTGCTTGCTCGTCTAAATTTGCTAACTCATCACCATAAACCCAACTATCTGCCGTTAAGTTTTTAATAATTTTATTTTTCTCAATATTAAAAATGCCATGGAAGCCATTGAAGGTGTATAGGCCTGGAATACCTTGATTAAACTGACGTCCACTTCCAAAAACTAACCCATCTAAACTGTCAGAACTGAGGATATCGACCAATTCAAAATCTGGAATACTGCTTTGCGAATAGTCACTTTTTAAACGCTGATACGCACGTTCAACTAGGGGTAACATGGTTAAATTGGCCCTAGCACCACCAACAACCATGTCGTCATAGTTGTCGCCCCTAATCCCTAAATTAAGTAAGGTTTCAATATGAAGGTTAAGCTGTTGGCGTACTTCAGCGTTTACATTGCCGATCACATTGCGGTCAATGTAAGCAGAAAACCAAATCTTAATGTCTTCAGCTTGATAGTACTCAGGTAAATACAACATTAAATAGGTTTTTAATGTTTCATAGAGATAATTAAGGTGGTGGCCATTAGCATCCATTTCTTCACTGAGAATAGATAGCATTAAAGGTCTTAAGTGGGACTCAAGTGCCCTTACATAAGCGGCTGTCGCTGGCTGCTTTAATTTATCGCCTTGATAAAGCCCTAATGTATGAGCATCTTCCGATTTTTCAGTACCATAGCCAACAGGTAAATCTCGAATAATCGTTAAGCCTTTCGTTAAAGTGACAATATCCGTCTTAGAAGACAAGCCACCTTGGGTAACGTCTTCATATTTAGCAAGCTCTTGGTAAGTATTGTCTATCAGCTGTCGATTCCAGTCGTAACTCTCCCACCAAAAATAACTCGCGACTAAAGTGACCGAAGCAGCAATAGCTAACGATGCCTTTCTCAATAATTTGTTTTGGTTAGTATGTTTTCTGTTGCTTGAAGCGAGGTCTTTTTCTGGAAAAACAACATCTTCTAATAAACGTTTTATAAAGTAGCTTCTTACTTTGCCATTGGAACTTGCCTTGGTTTTACTTTTAATCCCGCTCGATAAATGAGTTGAAAGATGATCTATCGGTGTGCCTTCTTGTGTGGCACTCGTCAAGTAAACCCCACGAAGTAACGGTGCTTCTTCGTATGCATTTGGTGCAAAGATTTCTTTCAAAAAGTCATCTGCCGAGCTTTGTAACAGCCTTAATTGCTTAGGAAACTCGTAAATCGCAGCTCGACGTTCCAAATCTCGCTCATGCCTTAATCGGGTATTTAATCTTGCGTTTAAAGTCAGCAGTAAATGATGAAACTCTTTATTGAATGTACTAACAATGTCAGTTTCTTCATCCACATCAAGTGGGAAAGTTACGCCCCAAATTTGCTCACAGTCTTCCTTTGTTAAATCATCAAAAAACTCGTTAAAGCCTGCTACTAAATCCGATTTAGATAACAAAACATAAACAGGAAACGTCATGCCTAATTGGTTTTGTAGCTCCTGTAAACGTTGTTTAATCGCTCTGGCATGCATGTTACGTTCGGTTTTAGTCTGGTTAAGCAATTCAGACATTCCCATACTAATAATCACACCATTAATAGGCCTAATTGGACGATACTTTTTCAGTAAGCCCAAAAAGCCCTGCCACGCTCTAGAATCTTGTTTTACATGACTATCTTGCGTGGTATAGCGACCTGCGGTATCTATCAACACGGCTTTGTTAGTAAACCACCAATCACAATGACGTGTGCCGCCGACGCCTTCAATCATATCCACACCCATTTTTTCTTTTAATGGGTACTCTAAACCTGAATGTTGAATAGCTGTCGTTTTACCACTACCTGGGGGGCCAATCATGATGTACCAAGGGAGCTCGTAAATACTTTTATTCTTTGTCAGTTTAGTCTGCTTTAAGATGTCTAAAGCTTGGGTCATCTTATTTTGTAGAACATCTATTTCGTTTTTAACGAGATCATCACCAGAAACCGTTTCACCCTCACCATTAATGAGGCTATCTACCATTTCATCACTTTGTTTTTTATTTTTGACCTGCTGCATAAAGTGCAGCCCACCCCAAATGATGACAATGACCAATAGTACGATCACTCTCACTGCTGTTGATGCAAGCGGTTCATAACCAGCAATAGCCACTAAGGGGCCACCAAACCAAATCAATAACGCTAAACATGTAAATCCAATGATTGTGATAACCCATTTGGATTTAAAAATATCGACAATCCTTTTGCCAATTGATTTTGCAGACATTATTACAATTCCTTTGTGTAATGCTAAAACAGTAAGTCTATTTCGATACGACGATTAAATGCGCGGTTTTGCTCACTGTCATTGGCAACTCTCGGTTCTGACTCGCCTCTTCCTTCTGGCCATAAACGACCTCGTAAAGACGCATTTTGAGCCAAAACATTACCTATTGAAGTTGCTCTTGCTAGAGATAGGTGCCAGTTAGAAGGGTATTTTGAGGTAAAAATAGGTTCATCGTCAGTATGACCTGTAATCAGAATTTTCCCTGAAGTGCCTTCAAGTGTTCTGGCAATTTTTGCCAGAATAGCTTCAAAGTCAGAACGAGGCTGAGTATTACCTGATGCAAATAACTCCCCCGCTTCAATTCTAATTCTCACCCGATCGGTTAACTGTTCAACTTCTAATAAGTTTTTAGAAATCTCAGTTTGTAATAACTGCTGCAATAACAAGGCTTCATCGCGACTGATCAACTGTTCTTCAACGGTGTCTTCCCATGGCACGATACTGGTAAGTTGCTTATAAGCTGTTGATGAGTAATCATTAATGCTGTATCTAAATCCTAAGTAAATAAACAATAACAACACACCAAAAAGCGCACCTATAACCCACAATGGAAATGGCTGTTCAAAGGTTTGGTTTGAGGCTATGTTCTGTCGCCAAGAAGGTGACAACTCACGATGTAAATCATCTTTCGTCGATTGAATCACCAAAAATGTTCTTTCTCTTAATGCCTCTAACTGTTGATCACCTTGTGGCTCAACGCGCATCTTTCCAACAAATCCAAGGGTTAAACATAAATACATTAACTCTAATAAATTACACTTTTGTTCGGGCTGTCTTAATGATGCATCGAGTAATGTATAAAAGTACTCACCACCTAAGGTTTCATTATGAAAGGTTGATAATAAACTGTCGGAGGCCCAGTAACTTTGTTCCCCCCAAGGTGAATTCAATACAACTTCATCAATGAAACAACACAAACAGTAACGCGCAGACTTTATATCTTCTGCACTCACATCAGCGCTTCGTAGTTGCTGCTCATAATTTTTAATTAACTCAACACAATGAACTCGTAATGTATCAATATCGTCATGCTGAGCACTGGTGCGCAATTGGGTACATATCGATAATAATGTTCCTGCAAAATCAACAATCGGATTTTGCGCTAAACTTAACACCGCACTTTGTGCACGGTTATCAAATTTGATTTCTTGTACCAATGTTTTCTGACTGTCATCATTAACTTTGGGTTTACTGGTTGCTAATCCAGCCCCTCTCCCAGGGCGAGGTTTAACAATAGTTTTATCTTCCACAACAAATATCCTTATACATTGTGTTTATTACGTGTTGATAGCCCAAAGCTCTATCTGTAACTCAGGATATGCACCTGAAATATGCATAGCTAATCCACCACTAGATTTCAGTTTTACCCAATGACTGTTATTTTTATCAAGCTGAAAGTAGTGATAACCGGCATGATACGGCACTTGTCGTGGTGCTATTGGTAAGGTTGAGATACCGATACCCGCCAGTTGGTTATTGACTAATTCTCGTATCGTTTCTACTGAACCAATTTTTATTTGTGATGGCAGCCTTTGGCGAAGCTCCTCACTCGGCACGTTCGCTTTCACAGCCAGAATAAAGTCTGCATTATCAAGCATGCTTTTATCTGAAATGGTGGCAAAATATACGCCGAACTTGGTCTTTTCTAACGCAAACTCTGTTGCACTTTGTTCAAGAACAGTACTTAAACCATGGTTGGTAATCACCATCACATTACTGAATACATACGTAAGATTGTCATGTTGGTAGATAGGAAATTTAGGCGGGCGTTTATCTGGGCTACTAAACGTAGCTAATTCACCAGAGAATGACAGCAAAGAGCAAAAAAAGGTTTCAGGGTGAACATGGCTAACTACAGAGTAATGTTCAAATATAGGTTGATACTTATTCAACAATTGCAGCATTAAAAAGTCTGCAATCGAACTTGAAGCACTTTGGGATTGATTTAATCTGCCAGCGATAGCATCTGCTCGTTGCTGGATCATGCCATTGATTTCGGTATTTATATTTTGCAGGGCTTTAATGTGGGAAATACCGGTACAGGCAGGAATAAACTTTTTATCAAGTTTAACAACACCTTCATCAGAAACATCAATGACTCTTGCTATCGCTATGGATACATAGCCTGAACGGTCTTCACTTTGCAATTTCAATCGACAATCTAATTTGGCCACCTGCAGCACTTCTGTAGCATCAGAGCCAAAACTGGTATCCACAATATTATGATCATCAAACACATATCTTGTTATTTGATTTTGTTCTTCCGACGAAATATTAAGACTGTTACTTTTAGATACAGGCAGAACAATATAAATCAGTTGATCAATGGTACCAGCAGGAATCGAAATCGCTTTAGGTAAAGGACTTTGCTCTGGTAATAATGCCAGCGTGTGATCCTGGAACATACATTCAATTCTGTCTAAACCAAATTGTCCTAGGGGTAATAATCCATGATTCACTTCAAAGCTGCTCACTCCCCACGCAAAAGGGTTAAGTTTATTGACCGCATGAGTTTGCTGATATTGTAAGAATCGCTCTTGTTGTTGCATGTGTTGTGGACGCAGGAACATCCCTTCCGTCCATGCTACAGGACTAAAATCACTCATAATTTCCCTATTATATAATGACGTTCAATGTCTTTATTTTTATTCTATAAAACGTTAATGCAATTTCTCTAAACCAGAAAGCTTCATCAAAAATGCATTATTGTTCAGAGTTATAAACGGCTATTTTTTCGATATTTATCGTAATACTGTCATAGCCTGTAGGATCAACTTCAACCACTGAACGCCAGCGCGATGAGTCAATATCACGATACGCGACAACGACACCGACATAACGGGTATTTGCCCCTAAAGACATTGGGTACTCACGAATTTCAGAAGGCTGAAGTTCTAACTGATCTTTGCGTATTAAATCTGGGCCTAATACAGACTCAGCATCTTCATATAAAGTAAAAAAGTCTTGG
The DNA here is from genome assembly GCF_002873615.1 of Shewanella sp. 10N.286.51.B7. Classification (NCBI taxonomy): domain Bacteria; kingdom Pseudomonadati; phylum Pseudomonadota; class Gammaproteobacteria; order Alteromonadales; family Shewanellaceae; genus Shewanella; species Shewanella sp. 10N.286.51.B7. Next base: position 3,833 of record NZ_MCUF01000057.1, on the reverse strand, counting down.
GTATCAAAAATGGTTCTTGAAGACAATTCGAACACTTTTACCACGACCGGTGATGGACGAAGGTTAATATCAGGATTAATATCTTTACTGGCTTGAAAAGTAATATCCGTATAAGGCGGTACAACAGCATTAATCGTTTTGCAGCCAGTGCTGAATAATAGCGTGCAGACCAAAGCAATATAATAAATACTAATTTTAAGTTTCATTTTACCGTTTCTCCCTAAAGTAATTTAAGTTTACTGTCATATGCTTTCACGAAATCATCTGATAACGCTGCAGAATTATCTCTCATGAATTCATTTTTATAATCTTGATGTAAGCTTTTGTAGACTTTCCATTGTCTTGTTTGCTTTTGACCTGGCAACATATCAGTTATCGTTTGACTCTGACTTTTTTGCTCTATCGCCTGAGGGTCTAACTCATTAAGTAAGCCTTGCAATGCACCAATGGTGCCGGCAGTTAAAGCAATATCATGCTTGCGTCCGTCATTGAAGGCTTCAGTAATCGCCTGCTGTGAAGACAAGAAACTCGCGCTGTTACGTAAGAATAAATTTTGAAATACATCATCAATATTGGCCGAAAATTTCAACGGATTATTTTCTCTTTGTTGAAATGTCGTCTGATTAATTCTGAATTCCATTTTAAGCTGAGAGCGTTGACGCAAAGAATCCATTAAACCTGTCAGCATTAAATGCATACTTTGGCCTAATTCCAGCATTAACGATTCATTCAGCACTTTGCCATAGTCTTGTTCATCTACCCCTAACCCTTTAAAAAAAGCTTGAGTGAGAGACGTTACCGGCTGAACTTGTGTATTAGCTTCTTGTGCTGGTGTTGTACGCGGCGTGCTTCGAGCAACGGGTTTGACCTGAGCTTGCGGCGCCGCTTGAGGCCTTGGCGTTTCCACTAAAGGTTTAGCAGCAACTGTTGGAGTCGCTGCTGGAGTGCTTTTTTGCTCAAAGAAATCCTTATCCCATTCTTCTGGGATTGTAGATTCTGGTGGCTTAAAGTGATCCTGTAGGTCGGCATTAACTTCAGATAATAGTGCTGAGTTTGAACTCGCTTTACCTAATAATTCTTGAGCATCAAAACCAGTAATATCATTATTAAAATCGTTGTTAAAAGCAGGCTCACTCGAACTAATAACTGCCTCTGCAGGTAAAATGTTCGATTGCTGAACTCCAGCAGACATATGCCCATTATGAGCCGAGTCAGTTGCCGAAATTAGCTTCGCACTGACCTCATAGTCACCGAAAGTTAACAAATCTTCGTGCTCAAGCTTGTGGGCGGCACCCGAACCTAGCGCTTCAACAGCACGATTGATGAATAAACCATTAGTTGATAAATCTTCGATGTAAAAACCATCATTTCGTTTAGATATTTGAGCATGCTTACCTGATACCACTTTATCAGGATCAGGCATATGCCAATCGCAAGTCTCAGACCTTCCTAAGCTCAAAACATTACCAACATTAATAACCTTGACCTGCTCGGGCGATAGTCTGTGATAACTTACAATCTCTAACGTTAATTCCATTTTATTACTCGTCTCATAATCCATTAAACTTAGTCACGTTCACCAACATATTTATAAGCGTTGTACGCCATTCAAACGTTCATAAAGCTCATTACCGCGGGCAAATAATTCACGAGCAGTTTTTAAGTACTGTTTTTCTAAATAGATATTCGCTTGACGTAAAAAAGAAGCCGCTAAACGTTTCTCAAGAGTCAGTAAGGGTTCAAAGTCGGCAGGCATACTTGTCGCTAAAATGGCTACTTCTTTGTCAAAAGCATGCAGTTTCTTTGGTTCATCAATAAGATCAAGTTGTTCTGTAAGCACCTTGAACGTATCACGATAAAATACCTCGGCAGCTTCATAAGGATATTCAGCAGCAGAACCACTTTCAGTATCACGGTTGAAATCATTAAGCTTTTTAACAGCAACACGCATTGATGCACCATATTTCAATAATGGTTCAGCTTCAGGACTTGCTGAAAAAACAACTTCTCCAGTGGTAATAAGTGCATTGATTTGTTCAACATCACGAAGTTTTAACGCCTGCTCAAATGAAGAAGTATATAAAACTAACGCCTCTTCATTAGGCATATACTTAAATTTAGGCTCTACGAAAGCTAAACCTTCTACAATCAACTTAATATTGTTATCCCCAGTCTCGTTATAGCGAGATTGCGACAACAACACAGTCAGACGATCAGACAAAGAATCAATGACTGATTGTTTACTTCGCTTCATCTGATTATTGATTTGCAACAACCTCACAGAGTCGGGGTAGTAACGGCTAATGTCTGCAATTATTAACTCAATTTGACCGTAATTTTGATATAAGCCATTGTCACTTTTAGGCACAGCTGCTATTTGCTTTTCAATTAAATCCAAGACTTCGATTTGATGTTTTCTCAATAAACCATCGCGGATCAAATTTTTCTCGATCGGAAGACCATCAATTTGCTCAAATAGCGTCGAGGCAGTGATAAACTCGTATGCATCAGACTCATTTTTGACTTGCTCATTAGCTGAAATGATATTTTCTAAATCGCCAATTTTTTGTTCAGAAGCTTGATGCATCTGAAAACCTACAACACCAATCAAAGCAGCAGCGGCTAATGAAACAGGCACAGGCCAGGTCTTACTTTGAAACTTGGTGATTAATGATTGTATATCGAGTTCTCTTTGCGCTTTATGAATCGCTAAGCCTTTTTTTAAGCTTAACCAAAGGCGAAAACTGAGGTGTTTTGGTTTAGTCAGTTTTTGTTTGTTGGTATCGACTTCGTTAGCAGCGACTCTTAAATATGGGTGTTTACTTGTCAATAATTCATAGGTTATACAAGAAAACGCAAAAACATCATCCGCAGCACATGCTTCTTCGCCTAAAAGCTGTTCATAGCTTGCATATGCAGGGGTATAACCCGTTAAAGAAGGATCAGAATCGGCTTCAGCTAATGCGTACTGATCTACGTTTTGCTGAAAGTTTTTAGCAACACCAAAATCAAAGACTTTAATGTCACCCTTTCGAGTGAGAAAGATATTGGAAGGTTTTAAATCGGTATGAACAATCCCTTGCTTGTGTGCATAAGACAGAGCCGAGCCAATCTGCTCAATGATTTGCATTGTGCCTTTAAAGTTAATGCCCGATGGTTTAGAGCGCTTGATGACCTGCTCTAATGTCTCACCATCTAGCCACTCCATGACCATAAAATGGTAAGCATCATCGCTATCCACATCATAAACACGAATAATATTTGGATGGGAAAGTTGCTGTGTTTGAATAGACTCTTTAATTAACACTTGCTGCGCCTCAGGTGCATCAGCAAATTCCGATAATAATACTTTTATTGCCACAAAAGGCTCAGAAACATTAAGTGATTCGAGGTATAAATCTTTTGCTCGATATATGTCACTCATGCCACCATGGCCAATTCTAGATTCAATTAAATAACGTTTTTTCAAACATTTTCCAATCAAATTAGTTTTATTCTCAATTGTTTTAGTTTGGTTTATTCCAGCCACAAAAGTTTTATCATCAATTGATGGGCTCGATTCTTGACACTTATCCATAAGTACAGGTTTATCCCTAAATATAATCAAAAGGTATGTAAACTAACTACCTAGTAATAAAAAAACTATAATATGGTGCAGCATCGCATATAAAAAAACAACATTTAAAATAATTACAATTAATTTAAATTACCAATCAAACAAAACAAACACACCCAATAGTATGTACTAATAACGAAAGTAATCATTAAGTATGTTGTGATATTATTTTTTTAATAAACAAACGCTAAAATTAATGTAATTACTATTGACCCGC